>CAVGAH010000001.1:0-44818 GCA_963627215.1 bacterium
CAAAAATAAAGCCCCTGCTGTTTTTATCAGCAAGAGCTTGAGAGATAACAACTTCTCGACAACATGGCGAGAAGTTGTTCTGCCGCAATTTGCGGCAGACCAAATGGCGTCAGGAAGAACGCAGCAACCAATCCGGCAACACCGCTTGCAGTTCTGCCGTCGATAATGATGCAGATGGCTCCCAGTGCAGTTCCAATGGCAATGAAATTCAGTACAACAGCGGATATCTCCACGCTCTTCGTAGCAATCCAGATGAGAATGGTCAGCAGTGCAAAGACCGGCGCAAGCAGGATTCTGAGTAATATCTTCATAAGCGAGACCTCCTTCGTTTTTTTTCAAGTTCTTCATCAGTCTTTTTTGCTTCCATTTGCCGCAAATAGACTAAATAAGCATCTACCTTATCAAGATCCACAATGCTTGTTTTCCTTATAGGAAGATTAGCGCCTGCCTCTTTTTCTGTCTTCTTCACTTGCCATGATGATCATCTCCTTTAAATTGTTTTTCCACTCGCACAGTAAATAAACGCAAAAAAAGGACACTCACTGGCTTTCACCTGTAAGTGTCCTACATACCTGAAGTCTATCCTTCAGATTCCTATTAAATTTATCTACTGACCACAAAATTGATACACTAAAAATCACTATATTTAGTGACTCTCTTGAACAAAATTGAGGCCCTTTCAAGTGGTAAAAAACGATTTATAGATGAACATCGCTTTTACCGAATCAGTTTATCCGGTGTTATATTAGTTTATCTAGTACCACCAAAATCGAGGTCGAACCACATCACTGTGGTCATCATTTTCGCCCCTATAAAAGGCTTAAAAATGACTTAACACCCTTTATTTTGTGGTGGACTTAAGTGTCGGGAAGAGGAGGACGTCTCTTATGCTCGGTGAGTTAGTCAGGAGCATTACGAGACGGTCTATACCGTAGCCTATACCGCCTGTAGGAGGCATACCGATCTCGAGCGCGTTGAGGAAGTCTTCATCTGTAGTGTTGGCTTCGTCGTCGCCGGCTGCGAGAGCTGCTTCCTGAGCCTTGAATCTTTCTCTCTGGTCGATAGGGTCATTGAGCTCTGAATAAGCGTTAGCCATTTCACGACCGTAGATAAAGAGCTCGAAACGCTCTACCTGTTCGGGGTTAGAAGGCTTCTTCTTTGTGAGCGGAGATATTTCCAGCGGATGATCCATTATAAATGTAGGCTGGATGAGCTTTTCTTCAACGAATTCTTCGAAGAAGAGGTTCAGGATGTCGCCGCGGAGGTGGCGTTCCTCGTACTCAACGTGCTTTTCGTCAGCAGCCTTTCTTGCATCCTCGAGAGTGTGGATCTCATTAAAGTCTACACCTGCGTATTCCTTTATAGCATCTATCATAGTCAGTCTTCTGAACGGCTTGCCGAGGTCTATCTCTACGTCCTCATAAGGGATGACAGTGCTTCCGCATACAGTCTGAGCGAGGTGACGGAACATTTCCTCTGTGAGGTCCATCATGTCGTTGTAGTCAGCGTATGCCTGATAGAGCTCCATAAGAGTGAACTCAGGGTTGTGTCTTGTGTCAACGCCCTCGTTTCTGAATACTCTGCCAATCTCGTAAACTCTTTCAAGTCCGCCTACGATAAGTCTCTTAAGATACAGCTCAAGAGATATTCTGAGCTTTACGTCCTCGTCGAGAGCATTGTAATGAGTTTCGAAAGGACGGGCAGCGGCGCCGCCTGCATTGTGAACGAGCATAGGAGTTTCTACTTCCATGAAATCCTTGCCGTCGAGGAACTTTCTTATCTCGCTGATTATCTTGCTGCGCGCGATAAATGTCTTCTTTACGTCAGCATTCATGATAAGGTCTGTATATCTCTGACGATATCTTGTGTCAGTATTTGTAAGTCCGTGCCACTTTTCAGGGAGTATCTGAAGGCTCTTTGACAGGAGCGTTACCTTTTCTGCATGAACAGATATCTCGCCTGTCTTAGTCTTAAATACGTAACCCTCGATGCCTACGATATCTCCGACATCTAACTTCTTGAAGTCAGCGTATTCGTCAGTCCCGATGCTGTCACGCGCAACGTACACCTGAATGTTGCCCGGCTTGTCCTGCACATTGCAGAATGAAGCCTTACCCATTACTCTCTTTGACATCATGCGGCCTGCTATAGCTACATGCTTTTCTTCGAGCTCTTCAAAATTATCCTTGATATCTGTGCTGTGGTGAGTTACAGCGAACTTTGTTATCTGGAACGGATCCTTTCCTGCTTCCTGCAGCGCAGCGAGCTTTTCGCGTCTTATCTGCAGGAGCTGGTTTAAATTCTGTTCTTCAGCCATTTATTTATTCTCCTGTCTGTAAAATTTATTTATAATATGTAAATTTTTTAATTTTATTCAAATTCTGTCTGAATGTTCCCATTCAAAACTGAAGCGGCCTCTCGGCCGCCCTTAAATTATTCTCTTGTTATCTCAAGTACCTTAAGTGTAACTACTCCGTCAGGTATCTCTATCTGAGCTTCTTCGTCGATGCCTACGCCGATAAGGCCTCTGCCTATTGCTGATTCGTTTGAGATTATTCCTGCGAGTGGGTCTGCTTCGTTTGAACCTGCGATCTTGTATGTTTCAACATCGCCTGATTCCATGTACATTACCTTAACCGTGTGACCGAGGTTTACTCTGTCAGAAGTTATCTCTGATTCGTCGAGGATCCTTGCATTACGTATCATAGTTTCGAGCTTCATGATACGCTCTTCGAGTTCAGCCTGCTCGTTCTTCGCTGCATCGTATTCAGCGTTTTCTGAAAGGTCTCCGTAAGAGATAGCTTCCTTCAGACGTTCAGCGACCTCCAGTCTTCTGACTGCTGTAAGTTCTTCATGTTCAGCAACTAATTTGTCATACCCTTTCTGGGTAACTATCATTTCATCCTTAGCCATTTCTTTACCTGTTTCCTTTCTATTTTATAACTGTTCGAGCCTGTCTATCGCCTTATATATCTCATCGGCGCTTTCAAGCTCGTTTATTGACCTTCTGAGCGATGTTGCTCCGTGCATTCCCTTTATATACCAGCCTATGTGCTTTCTCATAAGCCTTACCGCTACGTATTCGCCTTTTTCCTCGAGCATGAGCCCGAAATGCTTTCTGACGACAGCGAGTTTTTCTGAGGTAGTAGGAATATAGTCTGCACCTTCGTTTAAAGATTTAAATATCCATGGATTTCCGAGTGCGCCGCGCGCTATCATTACTGCATCGCAGCCTGTTTCCTCAAACATGGAACGGCAGCTTTCAGAGTCAAATATATCACCGTTTCCTATTACTGGGATGCTCACTGCTTCCTTTACGGCGCGTATGATGCTCCTGTCAGCCGTACCGCTGTACATCTGCGCTCTCGTGCGCCCGTGGACGCATAGCGCGGAAGCGCCTGCGGCTTCTATACGCTTTGCATTTTCTACGGCATTTATCGAGTCATCATCCCAGCCTGTTCTTATCTTTACAGTGACAGGCTTCCTTGCCTTGAGTACTACCGCTTCGACTACTTTTGATATCTGCTCCGGCGTTTTCAGCAGAGCGGAGCCGTCGCCGCCTTTAACTACCTTTGGCACGGGGCAGCCCATGTTTATGTCTATCATGCAGTTCTTTCTGTCTGAAAGAGCGTCTGCGGCATAAGCCATAGCGCCCGGGTCGGAGCCGAATATCTGATATACTACAGGTAGCTCGTCATCGTATATCGTAAGCAGCTTTTCAGTGACCTTATCGTTGTAATAAAGTCCTTTTGCGCTTATCATTTCCGAATAAACTGCGCCCGCGCCGAAGCTGCTGCATATGCGCCTGAACGGCGCATCTGTTATGCCTGCCAGAGGCGCAAGAAAATACGGGTTATCAAACGTGATGCCGCCTATAGTCACAGTCTTTGGAATATTAATCATTTTCTGCTCGCATCTCTATATTTTCGCGGCTTGAATTATTTCTGTTTCCGAAATTATTTTTATTCTTTTCGTATATCATCTGAAGGCCTTCGAGAGTCAGAAGTCTGTCAACGTGATCTATAGAATCTACGCCACGCGAGATCATAGTGGCAAGACCGCCTGTAGCTACTACAGTTACAGAATTTGGGTCACCGCCTGTCATGTTGTGATATTCTTCCTTCATCTTTCTGATTATATAATCAGCTACGCCCATGTGACCGTATACAAGACCTGACTGCATGCTTTCGATAGTATTGCGGCAGATCACATGACCCGGCTCTATGAGCTCTACTCTTGGCAGCTTTGCTGTCTTTTCGAAGAGCGCGTCAGATGAGATCTTTATACCCGGGGCTATCGTGCCGCCGATGTATTCGCACTTTTCTGTTATGCAGCAGAATGTCGTAGCCGTTCCGAAATCTATAACGATAAGCGGACCGCCGTACTTGTGATACGCTGCAACAGCGTTTACTATTCTGTCTGCGCCTACCTGCTTCGGGTTGTCATACTTTATGACCATGCCTGTTTTTATTCCCGGGCCTACTTCTATGGCGCGGATATTGAAATATTTTATCGAAAGATGCTGTAGTGTGTAGGATATCGACGGAACTACCGTAGATATTATTACATCCTTAACGTCTGCAGTATCCAAGTCGTGATACTTGAAGAGCTGATTGATAAGCATTCCGTACTCGTCGGCGCTCTTGTCCTTGTCAGTCTCCATCCTCCAGTTCTGAATAAGCTTTTTTCCCTTGAATACTCCCAGTACGATGTTTGTATTTCCTACATCAAATGCCAGTAACATATTTTTCCTCCTTACCCTGCGTACTTCAATCTGACACGCTAAGGTAGTTTAATATTGTGTTTATTATTTATTTATTATTACCGTTTTTATCGCTGTCCGTTTTCTGTACGTCCTCCGGCTTTCCGGCAGCATTTGTGTTGTTTGTACCGTTTCTGTGTTCAAACACTATATCTTCAGGCTTAAGATGCTCAAGACGCTTTAAAAGCTCATCCTGATGCTTTGCCTCTGCTTCCTGCTTTTTGCGCTGTTCAGCTTCTTCCTTTTCGGCTATCTCACGCTGGCGGGCTATTCTGTCAGCCTTTTCACTTGCTGCAGCTCTTGCCTCGCTCACTATCTCCTCACGTGACTTTTCGCCTGTATAGAGCTGTTCGAACTGTTCTGCGTTCAGCGTCTCTATATCGAGAAGAGTCTCTGCTATGAGAGTGAGCTTATCCATGTTGGCTTTCAGGAGCTCTTCAGCCTTTGCATAAGCAGTATCTATGAGCTTCTTTACTTCCTCGTCTATTACAGCTGCAGTCGCTTCAGAGAGGTTCTTGCGCGATGTGAAATCCTTGCCGAGGAATACTTCATCGGAATCGCTGTAATTTACAGTACCGATGCGTTCGCTCATACCGTACTTCGCAACCATGCTGCGCGCGATAGAAGTTGCTCTCTCTATATCGTTGCTCGCGCCTGTGCTTATATCGTCGAGAACGAGCGCTTCAGCGACACGTCCACCTAGTAAGTGGATAAGCGAGCTTTCCATTCTCTTTTTAGATTCGAACGATCTGTCCTCAGTCGGCAGGAACATCGTCATACCGCCTGCCATTCCTCTAGGTACTATAGTTACCTGATGAACAGGGTCGGAATTCGGAAGGTTTCTGATAAGGACTGCGTGACCGGCCTCGTGATAAGCAGTGAGCTTTCTCTCAGCCTCGGTAACAGTACGGCTCTTCTTTGCAGGACCTGCCATTACCTTAGTTATAGCTTCCTCTACTTCTTCCATCGTTATAGCCTTGCCCTCGCGTCTTGCAGTGAGGAGCGCTGCTTCATTCAGAACATTTTCTATATCAGCCGGTGAGAAGCCCGGTGTCATGCGCGCAAGAACGTCAGGCTTGACAGAAGGGTCGAGCGGCTTATTCTTTGAATGAACGCGGAATATCTCTTCTCTGCCTGCAACGTCAGGAAGTCCGATAACTATCTGACGGTCGAATCGGCCCGGTCTGAGCAGCGCAGGGTCGAGAACATCAGGGCGGTTAGTTGCAGCAAACACGATAACGCCCTCGTTAAGGCCGAAGCCGTCCATCTCTACGAGCATCTGGTTGAGCGTCTGCTCGCGCTCGTCATGACCGCCGCCGAGACCTGCTCCTCTGCGTCTGCCGACAGCATCTATTTCATCTATGAATATGATGCTCGGCGCGTTTTTCTTTGCCTGGTCAAATAAGTCTCTTACTCTTGAAGCACCGACGCCGACGAACATTTCAACGAAATCAGAACCTGAAATGCTGTAGAACGGAACGCCTGCTTCGCCTGAAACAGCCTTTGTAACGTAAGTCTTACCTGTTCCCGGAGGTCCTACGAGCAGAACGCCCTTAGGTATACGTGCTCCGAGCTCTGTGTATTTCTTTGGCTTCTTGAGGAAGTCAACTATTTCCTGAAGCTCTTCCTTTTCTTCCTTAAGTCCGGCAACATCATCAAATGTGACCTTCTTGCCGTCGTCCTTGTAAAGCTTCGCCTTGCTGCGACCGAACGACATCGCTTTGCCGCCGCCCTGCGCGGAATTCATGAAAAATACCCATATTCCCACAAAGATAACTATAGTTATCATATAAGGAAGCATGGTAATGTACCACGGTGTTACCTTCGGCTTTTCACTCGTAACAACGAGAGTGCCTGCGTCTACCTGCGGCATGATGTATTCACTGTTCACCGACATGAGCTGTATGCTTGACGGTGCATAAGCATGAATCTTTGAGCCATCCTTAAGCGTTCCGTCCATACTTGTATCTATCAGTGTCAGCTCCGTTACGTCGCCCTTCTGGAGCTCAGTCACGAATTCTGAAAATTCTACTTCTTTAATTTCCGGCTCTGCCTGTGTCTGAGTGTACATGTATGCCATGCCGATAACGACAAGGAATATCAACGCATAAACTAACAGAGTCCTGTACCATTTACTCTTCAATTCAGACCTCCTTTGAAATGGATCTTTATACCAGGTCGCAAATGCCCAGTATCATTGTATTCTAACACAGAGGTATTCAATATTCAATAGAAAGAATCAGCTTAGTACCGGCATTTACGGGGCATTCTGACGACACCTCACGTCCTGCTGCTATCACCCTTCCGCCGGACACTATGAGCAGGACGTCGTCTCGCATGTGTTTCGGTATCCTGCGGTCTACAAAGTAGTCCTGGAGCTTCTTTGAGCCATTCATTCCTATAGGGCTTATTCTGTCGCCCGGCATCCTGTTCCTTATTACTACGTGTTCTTTTTCTTTTATAAGGTCAAAGTCTAAATGCAGTAATACGCTCCGTTGGGCTGCGCCCTGGACGCCTGCGGGCGTCATTTTGCCGCGGCCGCCCTTTGTGTATGCTGCAAGCTCTGATGCGGCCGCGGTGGCGGGCGCGACGTGCATCTTTATCTCGCGCCCGCGGAATATGATCGAGGCGCTGCCCGTCTTTTCGAGCTGCGGGACGGGGAGCGCTACAGCGCCAGCGAATCGCTCCGCGCGCCTGAGTACCCAAAGCTTCCCATAAGAAACGCGCGCATAAAACCCGTCGGTCAGATCCGTTTCCTTACCCTCTGCGCCGACCTCAGCCAGGCGCAGCGCCGATTCAAGATTAACGGCGCTCATATTCTGCTCCATACCGGCGCGCGAAGCGCACAGCATGATAACGCGCTTCGCTACAGCTCTGTGAAGCTCCTCAAAGCCGTCCAGCCGCAGGCTGGACTCTTCATCATCCCATCTTGCCCGGTTCCATCTTGTTTGCGCGCGGGCGCGCCCGACGTCAGGCATTCCTGCATTCGTGCCGTCAGCGTCCGTTGCATCGTCTATAAGCGATCTACATTGCGTTACTGGACCATCCGCAAACTCCAAAGCCGCCGACATTATAAAATCTTCATCCTCACGAGCCTGCGCGCTCAATCTTACAAGCGCATCTACGACATTAGGATTAAACTTTTCCTTCATCATCGGCAGCAGCTCCAGCCGTATCTTATTTCTCGTGTATATCGCTTCCTTATTTGTGCTGTCTATGCGCGGATGGAGTCCGTTTTCCTCGCAGTAACGCTCTATCTCATCACGCGACAGATCGAGCACCGGCCTTATCACGACTCTGTCAGCCCTGACAAAATCGATACCGGCAAGTCCTTTCAGACCCGTACCGCGCATTATCCGCATGAGCAGTGTTTCAGCCTGATCGTTCCTGTTGTGTGCAACGGCTATCCTCGCTGCGCCTTTCTGCAGGCGTACTTTTTCAAATGCCCCATAACGCAAACGGCGCCCTGCTTCTTCCGTTCCCTCGCCATTCTCTGCGGCTATCTTATTTACATCGTATTTAAACGATATGAATTCAGCACCCATTGAGCCTGCCAGCTGACGGGCTGACTCCTCATCGCCGTCGCTTTCAGCGCCGCGCAGACCGTGATTTATATGCACAGCCGTTATGTCGCCTATATGCAGCTCAGCCTTCAGCGAGCACAGCGAATGAAAAAGGCAGACAGAATCAGGCCCGCCTGAAAGTCCTACGACAATACCGTCGCCCGGCTCTATCATATTGTATTTTTTTATAGTATTTTTTATTTTTTCCAGAATATCCCGTTTCATAGATATATAGTTCCTTACAAATTTCCAGTTTTGCCATTTATCCGTATCCTCATACGGGGGCATATCATGGCGCAAAATGACGCCGACAGACGCATTATGCTTTATAATGTCGGTAAATGTCAACAGAAAATGCACTTATTATGAATATTTTACAGTTAATATAGAAGATGCGAAAAGAAAGTACTTGCAAAGGAGGCCCACATGTTCTTTAAAAAAAATATTTTTACAGAAAAGCAGCCTGTCTACGGTGTGCTTACAGGCGCGTCCGGGCTGCCTAAAAATATAGGCATATCAGGTGATAATTACATGTGCCGAAGGCTTCCGGATTCAAGGTTTGCAGTTGCAGTTGCGGACGGAATGGGAACCGGCCGTGAAGCAGCTGAATGCAGCAGCTTCCTGCTCGACAGCCTTTACCAGCTCCTCAAGGTAGGCATAGACTACGATTCTATAATAAATACACTTAACAAGGCGCTGCGCCTGCGCAGTAATGATGAAAATTTTTCTACTCTTGACCTTGCAATACTTGATCTTAACAACGGTACATGCCGTATATACAAGTCGGGCGCCGCGCCCACGATCGTAGAACGGCGCGGTATGACGGGCATCATAAAGCTTCCGTGCGCTCCTTTAGGCATACTTGAGCGCCCGACCTGCAGACATATAACATTTGAAATAGAGCACGGCGACCGTTATTTTTTCATGACGGACGGCGTGAGCGAAGCCATTCCTCCTGACGATGATCTGTACTGGGCTCGCCATCTCATACTCGACCATCCGGACGACAAGCCGAGACTCGTCGCCGAAAGGCTCATATGGGGCGCAACGCTACGCTACGGTCAGGAGGAACGTGACGACATGACGGTCGTAGGACTTGAAATACTGTAGTTCGGTTTATTTTATACCGAATATCCTTTTTGCCGTGTTCATCGTCGCCGCTGCAACTTCCTCGAAAGTCACGCCTTTGAGCTCTGCGATCTTACGCGCTGTATACTCAACAAGTGAAGGGTCGTTTCTTTTTCCTCTGAACGGCTCCGGCGTCAGATAAGGGGAATCAGTCTCTATACACATACGGTCGAGCGGTATAGTCTCTATTACAGCCTTCGCCTTTCTGTTCTTGCCGTATGTGACAGGGCCTGCTATCGAAAAGAAGCAGTTTTCTTCTTTAAGCAGCTGGCGCGCCATTTCTGCGCTGCCCGAATAGCAGTGAAAAAGGACTTTTATGTTATCAAATGCCTTTTCATCCTTTAATATATCAACTACATCTCCGTGTGCTTCGCGGTCGTGTATTATTATAGGCTTCCCAAGCTTTATCGCAAGACGTATCTGCTCTCTGAACCAGCGCTGCTGGACGTCGTGAGGTGTACGGTCCCAGTAGTAATCGAGGCCTATCTCGCCTATTGCTACTACCTTCGGCTTTTTGGCGAGTTCTTCTATAACTGCGAGCATCTGCTCATCCATAAAGCATGTTTCCTGTGGGTAATATCCTACAGCGGCGTATATCCAGTCGTATTTCTGTGCAAGCTCAATTGCACCCGTCGATGTTTCGAGGTCTACGCCCGGGTTTACTACATAAGATATCTTATCAGCATGAATGCGCTCCAGAAGCTCGTCGCGGTCATCTGCGAATTCCTCTGCATCCATGTGTGCATGAGAATCAAACAGCATAGTTAGCTCCTCCTTTTATATTATATATATATTGTGATGCAAGAAGACGGCTGCCGCTGCGCGGCAGCCGTCAGGCTTTCTATATTATCAAATTTTCTTATCTGACTTATCTTACTCCCTCACCTGAAGGTGCATCAGTGGTTACAAACTCAAGCTTATCGCCGTTGTCAGCAAAGAGGATCATTCCTTCTGACTTTTCACCGCGGAGCTTTGCAGGCTTAAGGTTAGCAACAACTACTACATGCTTTCCTACCATGTCCTCAGGAGTGTAGTGAGCAGCTACGCCTGAAACTATCTGGCGTACTTCATCTCCGAGCTTTACCTGAGATACGAGCAGCCTGTCAGCCTTAGGATGCTTCTTGCATTCGATTATCTCGCCTACTCTGAGCTCTACCTTATCGAAATCATCGATAGTTATAGGCTCCTTATGCGCAGGCTTTTCAGTCTCTGCAGCAGGCGCTTCCGGGCCTGCGTCCTTTGCAGCCTTAGCCTTGGCCTTTGCCATCTGCTCTGCTGTCATAGCTTCAAGCTCAGCTATTTCCTTTTCTATATCGAGACGCGGGAATATAGGATCGCCCTTGTGAACGTTCTTTCCTGCCATCTGATCAAATCTTTCTGTGTCTGTCCATCCAAATTCATCGATGCCTGTTCCTATCTGCTCGCAGATCTTTTCTGAAGTATTATGAAGGAACGGATTTATAAGTATTGAGATTATCTTTATCGATTCAGCAAGGTGATGCATTACTGTATCAAGACGGTCTTTTGAGGCCTCATCCTTTGCGAGCACCCATGGAGCAGTTTCATCGATGTACTTATTTGTACGTCTGATAAACTTCCATATTTCTTCCAGAGCGAGGTTGAACGCAAACTTGTCCATGTATTCCTCAACACGTCCTGCTGTAGTCGTACCCATTTCGATAAGGTCTTCATCCGGGTCTTCGTTGCCGTGAGGCGCAGGAACTGTACCGCCATTGTACTTTTCGATCATTGCTACCGTTCTGCTTACGAGGTTTCCGAGGTCGTTAGCGAGGTCGAAGTTCAGTCTGTTGAGCATTACTTCATTTGTGTAAAGTCCGTCCTGACCGAACGCGTACTCTCTGAGCAGGAAATACTTGAGCGCATCTATGCCGTATCTTTCGATAAGCTTTACAGGATCTACTACGTTTCCTCTTGACTTTGACATCTTGCCGCCTTCGAGCAGTATCCAGCCGTGGCCGAGAACATGCTGCGGAAGCGGAAGGTCGAGCGACATGAGGATAGCAGGCCATATTATAGAATGGAATCTTACTATTTCCTTGCCTACAAGGTTTATACCAGGCCAGTACTTGTCAAAGAGCTCTGTATTTTCAGGATAGCCGAGCGCTGTGATATAGTTTGTGAGCGCATCGAGCCATACGTATATTACGTGCTTTTCGTCGATAGGAACTTTTATGCCCCAGTCAAATGAAGAACGTGATATGCAAAGGTCTTCGAGTCCCTGCTTTACGAAGTTTATCATTTCATTGCGGCGAGCTTCAGGCTGGAGGAAATCAGGATTATTTTCGAGCAGGTCGAGTATGCGGTCCTGATATTTTGACATCTTGAAGAAGTAAGCTTCTTCCTTTGCCTTTTCTACAGGTCGGCCGCAGTCAGGGCATTTGCCGTCAACTGCCTGTACTTCTGTCCAGAATGATTCGCACGGAGTACAGTAAAGACCTTCATACTCGCTCTTGTAGATGTCGCCTTTTGCGTGCATCTTCATGAATATGTCCTGTACGCGCTTTACGTGTCTTGGTTCTGTTGTACGGATGAAGTCATCATATGAGATCTCCATAGTATCCCATAATTTCTTTATTCTTCCTACTACCTCATCTACGTATTCCTGCGGAGTAACGCCGTTCTGGTCTGCGATTTTCTGAATCTTCTGACCGTGTTCGTCTGTTCCTGTGAGGAAACGTACGTCATAACCTGTTGCGCGTTTGAATCTCGCCATTGCGTCTGCCATTACCGTGCAGTAAGTGTGACCTATGTGAAGATCAGCGCTTGGGTAGTATATAGGGGTCGTTATATAAAATGTTTTCTTGTCTGCTGACACCTTATTCAGCTCCTTTCATAACTTTGTCTATTAATAATATATTGATCAATTCAGTTTACTGTTATCCTGCGCTGTTATTTCAGCGCATTCCTTGATGAATGCTACAGCCTTTACCATGCGGAGGTCTGATGTGAGGGCGTCAACGTGGTCGTCGCCTAACTTTTCTTTTATGTCCTCAGGTGTAGTTCTGAACTGGTCTGCCATGAGCTGTACACGTTCCTCGATGTCTGCCTGAGTAACCTGAAGGTCTTCTGTGCGGGCGATCGCTTCGAGGACGAGTCTTGCCTTTATACCGTTTTCAGCCTTTGGCTCGAGCTGCTTGCTGAGCTGTGCTTCTGTGAGGCCTGTAGCGCTGAAGTACTGATCAGGGTCGATGCCGCGCTGTCTCATAGCCATCTTCCATTCGTTTACGAGGCTTGCTGTTTCTGCGATTATCTCGTCTTCAGGAACTTCTACTTCTGAGTCGGCTACTACTGCGTTTATGAGCGCCTGCTCGAGCTGGATCTCGTTCTGAGTCGCTTTCTGCTCCTCGAGCTTTTCTCTGAGGTCTTTTCTTACATTATCGTCGAGTACAGGGACATGGACTTCTTCGATCTTGTTGATCTTTACCTTGAACAGTGCGTCCTTGCCTGCGAGTGCAGGAGCGCCGTAATCTTCAGGGAATGTAACATTAACGTCTATCTCATCGCCGACAGAACCGCCGACAAGCTGTTCCTCAAAGCCCGGGATGAATGTTCCTGAACCTATTTCGAGCGGATAGTTGTTTCCGCTTCCTCCTTCGAATTTTTCTCCGTCAGCATAGCCTGTAAAGTCGATATTAGCAACGTCGCCGTTCTTCACCGGTCTGTCCTTTACTTCTATTCTCTGAGCAAAAACTCTTGCCTGCTGGTCATAAAGCTTTTCGAGTTCTTCGTCAGTTACTGCTGATGAAGGTCTTACTGCTTTCAGGCCCTTATACTGACCGAGAGTTACCTTGAACTTTGATTCATTTGACATTTCTGTTATCCTCCTGAAATTATCGATTAATATATACCTTTTAAGTACAGGACGCCTCTTGTTGCCTGCAAAATATACGTAACGCTCCATTTACATGAAGTTCAATTACGCTTATCAGCATATTCTCCGGCATAATATGGCGTCTTTTTGTAAAAAACATGTATTACCATGTATTACAATGATATATAATTTTATATTATACTATGAAACTGCGGCTTTCTGAAACCAATAATAAAAACATATGAAAAAGTTCTACGATTTTTGACAAAATAAAAAACAGCCGATGGCCGCGGCTGTTTTCAGGGGACGGGATAGGAAAAATATTCCGTCGAGTTATATGTTAAGAGTGAGTGAATACGCGTAATGAGATTTTTTCGGACATCAGGTCTTTAACTCCTTATGTCCTCTCCTTACAATACACATTATACGCAGATCTTACAATCAGTACATGGTCCAAAAAGTACACTTTAGGACAGGCATGCCTCCTGTCCTTGATTTTCAAACGTTTCAGAAATATTACCTTCTGGTTATTTTTTTGTATGCAGCTATTGCATCTGCTTTCTTATTCACACCCAGCTTTTCATATGCTGCCGCTGTATGTTTTTTTACTGTTGACATCGATACGTAAAGTATCTTGCCGATCGCCTCTGCTGTAAATCCATCGCATACGAGATCCATTACCTCGCACTCTCGCTTTGTGAGCTGGTTTACAGGTTTATGGCTGCGGCGAAATACTTCTTTTGATTCAAGATACTTTTCTGCGAGGGCTTTCACCGTTTTGGCGGCTGGGACGCCGGTCACTTCGAGTATCGATATTATTTCATTCGTATTTTCTGCGAGCGTTACATAGCATCCGTCATACTCAGCCATTTCCAGCGCATCCTTCATAAGATACGATGCTTCGTTCATTCCCTTCAGATGGAATGTTGATATCGATCTGTATACTTTTGCGATCATTACGCCTGTCAGGTTTTTTCTGAAAGTGTATATTTCTTCCATTTTATGGCTTATTTCGTCAAGCTGCTTGTAGTCGCCCCTTTCGCACGCTATCTTGCCCATTATCAAATAAGCCGTATCCCGCGCAGGCGCCATGAGCTTTACCTTATTTATGTCTCCTTCGAGCAACCATTTAGGTATAAGGTCGGTCTTGCCCATATAGCCGAATACATATCCCAGAATAAACTCATAGCACGCCATCATAGCCTGGCTGCCGTCCTTTTCTACTTCTTCCATCATCTGCATGAGGATCTCGTTAACTTCTCTCACTTTTCCTGAGAAAAGCGCCATTCTGAGCAGCAGGAAAGATGCTGAAAGTATTATTCCACACTGATTCTTTGTCTGAGCCTTGTATACCGCTTTATATGCCTTCATTTCAGCCTTGTCGAAATTACCCTGCATATATTCGTACTCTGCGCGGATAAGATCTTCCATGCCCGCGCCGCAGCCGTTGGCTATATGATTGAATATCCAGAAGCGGTCTTCCATAAGCTCTACTATTTCCTTCATATCACCCGGCTCCTTGTGATAAAGGAACATAGTGAGCGGCACACCGAATGTTATAACTACATCAGCGTTGAATATGCGGGACTTCCCGCCATCGAAATAGTTATTTGCACGCTCGTAGCACTCAAACATCTTTTTTATGTCGTTGAATGCGCCTATACTTTCTATGAGCGCGATCTCGCCGAAAATCTGGTTTCTGTCCTCAAGATCGCGTACCTTCTCGTAATACGCCTTGACATCGCTGAGCATCTTCATGCCTTCTTTGACATCTATTACTGTACTGTACGAGTAGATGTACGTAAGGTATGCTATAGGGTTTGAGTAGCGTTCATATATGCTCATTTTATCAAAAGCCTGCCGTATTACGTTTGGTGCCATGTTCATGAGCTTGACTGCTGCAGGCTCAGACATGATCTCAAGTATGCGTCTGTTGTCAGAGCACATCGTATATGCGCTTATGGCATTTATGCGCTCGCCGACTGCAAGATACCAGTCACCCTGCAGTTCATATATTATATTTTCATCTATATCTGATTTTTCGAATTCCTGTGACAGAAAATCCCTTAATACTGCGTGGAAGCTGTATATTCCGGCATCTTCGTCATATTTTGTAAAGCAGTTATAGTCATAAAGGCGCTTAAGTATGCTCCTTATGCTTCTGTCCTTTGTTATATACTCGGCCTGGTCGAGCGTAAAATTAGATATTTTTGATAATATCAATAACGAATGCTTCGTTCCTGAATCAAGTCCATTGTAAAATGCCGTTCTTATCAGTTCCTCACCACTGTCCATCATGCTGAGGCTCTGCCCATTCATGTAATGCATAAGAGCCAAATAAAGAGCCGATGCCCATCCTTCTGTCTTTTCGTAGAGTATATCTACATCGGTATCTGTGAGCGGCGCATCGTTGAGTATGAAAAAGTCTTCGCATTCTATCTTTGAAAATTCAAAGTTACGTGACGTCATCATTTTTGCTTTGCCGGCGTCAACAAGCGTGTAGGCATTTTCAAGCGGCTCTTTCCTGGATATTAGTACTATATGCAGCATCGGGATATTAGCCGCTGCCACCTTTTCTATAACACCCTTTAGCAGCTTGCTGTCACAAAGATGTACATCGTCAAGGACAACTACAGTCTCTGTTTCCATTGCAGTGCTGATGGAATGTATAAGGCGCTCCATATCGAGCGCACTTTGCGGTATACCGTATTTCAGCATTTTTCTGCCAAGCTGAACATTAGTTTTTTCAAGCGTTTTGCAGAATCTTACCCACAGCCAGATGTCCTCTGTCATGTCCTTTTCAAACGAGAACCATACGTATTTTATCTTTCTTTTTTTGCGCAGGAATTCGCGCACTGCTGTAGTTTTACCTGAACCCATGCCTGATATAACGAAAAACAGCGGTGTGGTAAATATACCTTCCAGTTTTTTCTTGACGTGTCCGCGGTGGAGGATCTTAGGCTTCATGAGCATCCCGAGCTCATTTCTTTTTTTCGCAGCTACAGGGATGTCCTTCATGTCCGTGATCTCAGCCATTTGCAGCATTTCATCTATTTTATTCATTTATGGCTTCCTCCGGCCATTTCATATTTTTGAGAGCTTCTATTATCTTATCGCATGCGTGACCGTCACCGTAAGGGTTCTCTGCGTGAGCCATAGCATCATACGCAGACTTGTCCGTAAGGAGCTCTCTTGCCATCGCTGCAATAGTTGCCTGTTCAACTCCTGCGAGCTTTACAGTGCCTGCTGCGAGAGCTTCAGGTCTTTCTGTCTCACGGCGTACTACGAGTACAGGCTTTCCGAGCGACGGAGCTTCCTCCTGCATGCCGCCTGAATCCGTAATTATAAAATATGACCTAGCCATAAGGTTTACGAACGGCTGATAGCTCAGCGGATCTATAAGGTGAACGTTATCGCAGCCGCTGAGGATATCGTTTGCAGTCGAGCGTACCTTAGGGTTCAGATGTACAGGGTAAACTACCTCTACATCGTCAAATTCCTCTGCTATTTCTCTTATAGCTGAGAATATGTGTACCATATATTCGCCGAGGTTTTCGCGTCTGTGGCATGTTACAGCGATAACGCGCTTGTTTTCGAAATCTATATTTTTAAGTGTCTCGTCTTCAAATTCATACGGCTTGCCTGCTACCTCGAGGAGCGCATCTACTACAGTGTTGCCTGTTATGGCTATCCTGTCCTCAGGAATGCCCTCTCTCATAAGGTTATCACGATTGCGCTCTGTAGGTGCAAAGTGGATAGCTGCCATATGTCCTGTGAGGACTCTGTTGACCTCTTCAGGGAACGGAGAATACATATCATAAGTTCTGAGACCCGCCTCAACATGACCTACAGGTATTTTCCGGTAAAACGCTGCCAGTGCAGCAGAGAATGTAGTGCTCGTATCGCCATGAACGAGAACGATGTCAGGTCTTTCCTTTATAAGGACTTCTTCCATTCCTGTCAGTACATTTGCAGTTATCATAGCAAGTGTCTGATTTGGTTTCATTATATTAAGGTCGTAATCAGGTGTAAGCTCGAAAAGCTCAAGCACCTGGTCAAGCATTTCTCTGTGCTGTGCAGTAACACAGAGTACTGACTCTATATCAGGGTCTGCGTTCAGCTTTTTTACGAGCGGCGCCATTTTTATTGCTTCGGGACGCGTTCCGAAAACTGACATTACTTTCATTTATATATTCCCTCTTTCTTATATTTTATGAATTTCCTTACTCTTTATGATCGTGTTCATGATGCTCATGATGCTCATGCAGCTCATGCAGCAGATGATGCTCATGCGAATTATTTTCATCATTAAGTATATTTTCCGGCAGGCCTTCGCGCATTATTTCCTTCATCGTAGTATGGTCTGCGATGAATACGCATACAAGGACTGCAGCGACAACGCTGAGGACTGCGGCCTCGACCCATACACGCTGTACTACGAGCACGGCTACCATGCCCATTATTGCGCTTATGCAGTACATGATGAGCACTGTACGGCGCTGTCCAATGCCTGTGTTCATTATCCTGTGATGCAGGTGACCCTTGTCAGCAGTCATGATAGGGCAGCCGTTTACCCAGCGTCTGATTATCGCAAAGGCTGTATCAAATATCGGCAGTCCGAGAACGAGGAAGGGAACGAGCGTTGCTATGAGCGTTGCTCCCTTAGTTGAGCCGAATATCGATATTACCGCTATCATAAATCCCAGATACAATGACCCGCTGTCTCCCATGAATATCTTCGCAGGGTGGAAATTGAACGGCAGGAATCCGAGTGTAGAGCCGGTAACAGCCAACATAGCTATCGCTACAGTGTACTGACCGCTCAGATATGCCGAATACGCTATACAGGCAGATGCTATGCATGAAACGCCTGCAGCCAGTCCGTCAAGGCCGTCTATCAGGTTTACAGTATTTGTCAGGCCTACTACCCATATCACTGTTATCACGAAGCTTACCGGTCCGGGGAACCATATATATTCTTCAACTCCTGAAAAATAGTTTGCAGGGTTCTTTATAAAGTCGATCTTTATGCCTCCGGCATATATTACTGCCGCGCATACCATCTGCAGCAGAAATTTTACTTTTGGCGGCAGTCCCTTAAGGTCGTCCACAACTCCGACGGCATATATAAGAAGTCCGCCGAGCAGTATGACGAGCGCTTTAGGGTCTTTATGAAGGAATATCGCTATACCTGCCTCGCACGCCAGAAATATCGCCAGCCCGCCAAAGCGAGGCATCGGCTTTGAATGCATCCTTCGTTTGTCTTTTGGTACGTCCATTGCGCCGATCTTTGGCGCAAGCTTTATAGCGAGCGGCGTAGCCGCGAGCGCTATCACAAAGGTCACTATGGCCATCAAAATATACTTCATATCGTTTGCTCCTTTAATCCCTATCCTTATCCTGTGTTTTTACCCTTTGTATTTTTACATCCTGTACTGTATCACTTTACTCTGCCTGATCAGGACAGACTTCGCTTTCACCGCCATCGCCGGCTTCGCTTATTTCATCTATGAGTTCCATAGTTATTCCTGCTTCCTCAAGCATCTGCTCTGCATAAACGTCGGGATACCCCTCTTTTATAACTATCCTTTTTACTCCGGCGTTTATAAGCATCTTGGCGCACAGTATGCACGGCTGATTCGTGCAGTACAACGTACTGTCGTCTATAGACACGCCGAGATAAGCAGCCTGAACTATAGCGTTCTGTTCTGCATGGATGCCTCTGCACAGCTCATGCCTCTCGCCTGACGGCACGCCCAGCTCTTCTCTGAGGCAGCCGCGCTTTCCGCAATGCTCTATGCCTGACGGTACGCCGTTATAGCCTGTAGCCAGTATACGATTGTCCTTTACTATGACTGCTCCGACGTGACGCCTTTTGCATGTAGACCTCTTTTTAGTCACCTCGGCTATTTCCATGAAATACTCATCCCAGCCCGGTCTGTCGGCTGCTTTTATAACTTTTTCTCCCATATTTTCCACCTTTAAACTTACATATCCTGTTTCCGCTATTTCTTTTGCCTGATTTGTCTGGTATGCTTCGCTACGCTCTGCATCGTCTGACCGGCTCTGCACTATCGTATCGGCCACGGCTCCGCAGCCTTTTTTATCATAAGATCACGGTCAAAATATACCTCTGCCATGTAAAGCCCCTGCGGCGGTGCTGTATGCCCCGCACGCTGCCTGTCACAGCCCGCTATTATGCCCGGCACATCCTCCGGTGCTATGCGCCCCAGCCCTACATCAACAAGCGTTCCTGCTATTATCCTTACCATATTGTACAGAAATCCGTCGCCCGTAACTGAAATATTCAATTCACGGCATCCCTCAAAGCTCCGCGCCTCTATATTCACACCGAATATAGTCCTTACAGTTGTTTCCTGCGGCGTGCTTCCCATCGCCATAAAAGCTTCAAAATCACGCTTTCCCGGAAAGGCCTCCGCTGCTTTTTTCATAGCATCTATATCAAGCTGCTTCTTCACATGATATCTGTAATTACGCAGGAATACCGGCATCGTTTCAGCATTGTATATACGGTACACATACGTCTTGCCCTCGGCGCTGAAGCGCGCATGAAAACCCTCAGGGACTTCTTCTGCATAAATTATCCTTATCGGGCCGCCCTTCTGGCGGCTGTCGGCCAGTATATCGTTTGCGGCTTTTACGAGCCTGTCTGTCGGTATACCGAAATCACCGCTGAATGTCGCACACTGTCCGAGCGCATGCACGCCTGCATCTGTGCGTCCTGTGCCGTCTATACTCACAGCCTGTCCGCACAGCCTCGAAAGTGTTTCCTCCAGCTCGTCCTGAACTGTACGCACCTCAGGCTGCGGCTGGCGCTGCCATCCTGAAAACTCAGTACCGTCGTATTCTATTTTCAGAAGGATATTTCTCATTTTTGACTGCTCCCTGAAAATGCCCGTAATTAATAGGTAGTATACCATTTTATTGATTTATAATCAATCTTTGTGTACGCAGCATACTTCTTGCGCTTTTTTTCGGGTAAAAAATGTGTTATTATCTTTGTTGGACTTTTTATGGGCGCCGCGAGGCGCGGAAATACTTAAATTATTATTAAAAGCTTATTATCAAGGAGGAATTATTTATGAATTCACGTAATGATTCGGTTCAGAAGATAGTCATCGGCGGACTGCTTGCTGCTGTCGTATTTGTAGTAACATGTCTCAGCTTTCCTAACGGAGCAGGCGGATACACTCATCTCGGCGACGCTATGATAGTTCTCACTGTAATGTTTGTCGGCGGCAGACGCGGAGCACTTTCAGCAGGTCTCGGCGCAATGCTCTCAGACCTTATCCTCGGATTCCCTATGTGGGCGCCTATCTCTCTCGTATCAAAGGCTGTAATGGCTCTCGTTATAGGTGCGATACTCAGCTCACAGCTTTTCGGCCTCCGCGGAAGAGCTCGCTGGTTCGTTGCCGTACTTGCCGGTATCATAGTTGAAGCTGTATTTTACACCGCTGCGGGATATTGCCTTGAGGGCGGCGCAGGCGGCGCTATCGCTGAAGCGAGCGGCATGGCTATCCAGGGCGGACTTGCTGTCGTAGTCGGACTTATCCTTTCTGAAGCGCTTCAGAAAAGCCCGCTCAAAAATACTATGATGCACCATACATCTGACAATTAGTCAGACTGACGAAATTTAACATTTCTGACATCAATGATGGCGGCCGTTTTTACCGGTCGCTTTTTTAACGTTTTCAATCCATTTAAAAAGCTCCGGCGGGATAAGACCTTGCCGGAGCTTTATTTTGCTTATTGATTTATTAACTTGTTAAGTGGTCATCGACCGCCGCATATTGCTCGGTCTAACCGTTTACACGCTTTATAGCTGCTGCGACCTTAGCAGGAACTATCCTGCAGGCATCCTCGCTTATAGCTGAAATAGCTATTCTTATACCGCCGCCGATAGCGATGGCAAATATATTATCCTTGAAAAGCTCTTCATTTACAGCATCATCATTTTCACATGGAATAGTGATGAAGAAGCCTGCGTTGAACGGGCATGTACGGAGTCCGGCTTCCTTTGCAGCTTCCTTGAAAACTCTGCATCTGCGTGAAAGGAGCTCTTCGTATTCCTTTCTTTCCTCAAATACTCTCGCAAGGAGTTCTTCGTTCTTAAACACCTTCGCAAGTGCAGTCTGACCTACTCTTACGCAGTTAGACCACGAGCCTCTGCTTGCAAAAGACGTAAAGTGCTTAAACTCTGCCGCTATTTCCTTGTTTGGAGTCACGCATAACATAGCGCCTGTACGGAGACCATAGAATGTAAAGCCCTTTGATGAGCTGAAGCCTACTATAGTCAGGATATTTTCAGGCAGATTTCCAAACTTAGGCAGGAACTGACGCGCCTTGTCTGAATCGCCTGCAAAGTCGATATATGCTATATCAAGGAAGAATGTTATCTTCTTTCCAGGCTTAGCGCAGCGCTTTAATATTTCGATTATCTTATCCCACGTTTCATCCGACGGAGAATATCCTGTAGGATTGTGAGCAGGAGCATTGAATATCACGACCAGGCTGTCCTGAGCGTCAAGCAGCTCGTTTATCTTGTCTTCAAAATCCTTTAAATTGAATTCATCATTTTCATCAAACATCTGATAAGTAGCGATGTCGCGGCCGATCTCAGTTGCGATAGTCCTGTAAGGACTCCAGTACCAGTTTGATGTAAGGACCTTATCTCCCGGCTTTGAATAGCATGAGATCGTATTTCTGATGGAGCCCGTACCGCCCGGTGTAGCGCACGCTTCGATGTAACCGTCAGGAACGTAATTTCCGAAAGCAGCAGTCTTTATGATGCTGAGAAAATCAGGTATTCCTGCTATAGGCGCGTACTCTGCGAACTGTGACGGCTCCATGTGTGTCAGCACATCGACCATAGATGAAAGTACTATAAGCTCACCGTTATCATCAAGAAGCGCTCCGATGGTAGCGTTTATAACATTTTCCTTACCGTATTCAGCGATAGCTGCCTTGGCCTTCTGGCTCACACTGAAGATCTTGTCTGCACCTGTGATCTCGCGGCCGTTTCCTTCTGCAAAGATGTAGTCCATAATTTTACCTCTTTTTCTATATTAAAATATCAACATTTTACACAATTTACATATTCAATTCCATCTTACGAATGCCTTATGCATTACGCCCGCCCGCGGGCCTGCACAGTGCGGCTTAGTTATCCGTATTATAGTCCTAATTGTATACAAATTCAACAACAAAAAACGCTTATCACAAAAATAACTGAGCATTGTTTAAATACGCACGTCAAAAAATCGGTAAAAAATCCCATATAAACACAATTTTAAAGTGCTTCACGCGGTATTAGAAAATGATATCGCGGCAACAATATTATCGGAGGTGAAATCAAATGAAGAACATGAACGGAAAAAACTCCGGTATTTTTTCAGGCGCAAATGCCGCCCGCATCATCGTCGCACTCATATGCCTGTGTCTTATAGGCGGGCTCATGATATACAGCTTTCAGAGCGCTCTCGACAGAAATGAAGCGGAGAGCGGCTCCGTAAATGATATCAATGATATCAATGATGTAAATGATGTAAACGGTGCTGACAATCGGACAGACCTCAGCGTTTCAAGTAACATACCGGTAACTGACAGCGCCGGAACAGCAGACAGTGCAGGAGCGGGCGCGAACGAAAAAAGCACTGATAAAGACAATGTTCAGGAAAACATTGCAGTAATGCCTGCTGAGGGCAACATCATAAGAGATTATTCTGGCGAGGGTCTCGTCTATTCAGAGACGCTCAACCAGTATCTCGCGCATAAAGCAGTAGACATCGGTGCTCCCGTCGGCACAGATGTCATAGCAGTCGAATCGGGTACTGTCATAGCCGTAGATGATGACGACCGCTACGGTCTGACAGTGACGCTCTCACACGGCAACAGTCTTGAAACAAGTTATGCCAACCTCGCAGAAGCTTCAGTAGCTGAGGGCGATGTAGTAAACAAGGGCGATAAGCTCGGAACTGTAGGTCAGGGTTCACTTTTTGAATCAGCCGATGATCCTCATCTGCATTTTGCAGCTCACCGGAACGGCGAAGCCGTTGACCCTCATAAGCTCTGGAACTGGTAAAAGACCCGGCAGCTCTTACAGCTCATACCTTAAATATCCTGCCATCTCAAAAACAGCCGAACGGACCTTAGGCATTACACCATAAGGTCCGTTTTTTCTTTGCTTTCTTCTATTATTTCGTTAAGACGTTCAAACGGTTTGTGGAGCGCTATTCCCAGAATAAGCGCCACTCCTGCGAATATCAGAAGCTTTGCCAGATATATCCAGTAGTCATTTTCGTACATACCGCTTACACATTCACGTAAAGCGTTCATCGCATAATTGAACGGCATGAATTTATATATATTCTGGAATACCTGCGGCAGCAGCTCTACAGCAAACGTTCCGCCTGCTCCGGCCACCTGTATTACCATTATGACTACGGCCACAGCCTCTCCGACGTTTCCGAGCGCAAATGTCAGCGCGTATATGAACAGCGTAAACACAAAGCTCATGACCGCTGCTGCGAGCCAGTATAAAAACGGATGCAGGCACTGTATCTGCAGATAGAACAGATTTCCCATAATGCATATGATAGTCTGTATCTGCCCCGCTAAAAAGAATATTGCGTACCTTCCGAAGAATTTCTGATACGCCCACAGCTTTTCACCGCTTTCCAGCGGATGCACCTTAGTCCTCAGTATAGCTACGAGTATGAGCGCGCCTATCCAGATAGCAAGCGTCGTATAGAACGACGACATCATAGATCCGTTGTTTGCTGTTTCATATATCGGAACTGTATTTACGTTTACAAGATCTGACAGATAAGTTCCGAATTCCTCAGGGCTGTTTTTCAGCATCGTTAATACCTTATCGACTTCTTCGCTGTTCTGGAGCTCGTCAACATTGTCTATCGCAGTATCTATATCGCTCTGAAGATCCTCCAGAAGCGCTATCGTATCGCCTATAGTTCCGTTGCCCTGCTGTATAACGTCTATATAATCCTCTATGCGGACATTTGCCTTCTGAAGCCCGGAAAGAGTTATCGCTCCGGATACCTGTTCAGCAAAATCACGCTGCACATCAGATACTATCTTTTCTGAAAGAGTTATGGTACTCTGCAGTGCGGATGTTGCTGTATCCGAAGTTTTTTGGACAGCTCTCAGCGTATCTATGTTTGTCTGCAGACCGCTCTTCATATCATTCAGTCTTGACTTTGTTTCAGCGGCATAATCGTTATCTTCATCGGCGTTCTTAAGAAATTCTGCAGCATTCAGCGAAATCTCGGCTATCTTTCCGAATACTTCACTGTTTATCTGATTTTTAAGTGCCGTCTGCGCCTTTGACGTTATCTTAGTCGCTATGGCGTTCTTCTTTTCATTCTCGTAGAACTGTATCTTGCCGCCGTCAAGATCACCGTTTATTATTCCTGCTACTCCCGCAGAAAAGTCCTCCGGTATTATTACAGCCGCATAATATTTTCCGCTGTATACTCCGTTTACAGCATCTCTTGAGCTGTCCTCTATCGTCCATCCTATAGTAGTTTCAGTCTTAAGAGTATCTACTATCGAATCTCCCATATTCAGATTGAGATTACCGAGATTGTAACCCTTATCCTCTGAATAAACAGCAACCTTGAGGTTATGCGTTGACTCCGTTCCGTAAGGATCCCAGTTTGAGCCTATATTGAACCATGCGTAAAGCGACGGGAGCAGGCAGAGGCCTAGCAGGATAACTATCGCGACTACGTTCATTTTTATATTTTTAAAATCTCTTTTTATTATCTTAAAAATGTTTTTCATCTGCGTTATTCCTCTGCATGTTCTTCTTTTTTCATCTCGCGGTCGAGCTCTTTGTCTTTTTTACTGCTGCTGTCGCATGCCGCTGCCGCTGTTATCGCGTGCATTTCTTCAAATGAGCGGCCCGTCACATTCGCTACCATTTTATCGACCTTGAAGTCCATATATTCCACATATATCAGATATCCCGATATGAGAAACATCGATATGACCCACAGCACCAGAAATATTATCCTGTCGCTGCCCGTCATGAGCAGGAGTATCAGAAATATCAGCGGTACTATGAGCAGGCACCTTATACCTGCCCTTATCCGTCTGCGGTTAGTTATATGAAACTCATTTCTGTATTTTTCTATGCGTGCCAGCATTGCACTTTCGCCGGCATTCTGAGCAGCATCTGTGTCTGCAGCCGGGGCTGCGCCGTTTTCAGATTCATTAATATTGGAATTATTATTCATTTCATCATTCACGCTGCTCACCTCCCTACATCAGTCCTGTATCCCTCATGCGCTGCTGCATGAAGTTCTTTACGCCGATAAACGGCATCCTTATAACGAGCCCAAGCAGGAGCGCGCCTGCTGCAAATGCCAGCAGCTGAAGCATGCATACGACATAATCATTTTCGTAATATCCGAACATACACTCACGCATTGCGTTTATAGCGTAAGGGAACGGGAAGAATACGTACACCTTCCGGAAGAACTCAGGAAGGACTTCTATAGGGTACGTTCCGCTCGAGCCTGCTATCTGAAGGACCATGATAACTACGAGCATTGCCTTGCCGACGTCGGCGAACGCGAGCGTCACCGCGTAGCACAGCAGCATGAATGTAAAGCTCGTAATAACTCCCGTCAGGAACATCCGTCCCGGATGCATGCATTGTGTTTTAAGGATATATATGTTTCCTATATAAATTATTACCCACTGTAGCTGGCCGAGTAGGCATAATATTCCAAACCTTCCAAAGAACAGCTGATACGGACGCGGATTTTTCAGTCCTTCCGTAGAAGGAGTTATCTTCATAAGCGCCAGCAGGAATATGCAGCCTACCCAAAGTGCCAGCGTAGTATAGAACGGCGCCACGCCTGAGCCGTAATTGTCTACAGGATAAACAGCGCTCGACTCTATCTCTACCGGCTCTGCGAGGAATTTTCCGTATCCCTCAGGGTCGCCGTGCATGAAATCAAGCAGCTTCTGAAGCAGCTCACGTTCAGTCAGCGCGTTTAATTCGTCCTTGAGATCTTCAAGATCGTTTGATATGTCGTCGAGTGACTGAGATGTATTTGACATAACACCGTTCAGGTCACTCACGCTCTGTCTCGTGCCCGACACTATCTGACGCATCACAGCAATATCCTCAGAGATGCTTCCGAGCGCCTTTGAACCGTCCTCAAGTGCGCTGTCTATAGTATCTACAGCATCCTCCACGGCAGGCAGTATCGTATTATTATATGAATCGCGCAGCCTGTCTATCTTATTCTGAAGCGTTCTGTCCAGACGATTCAGTCCGGAGTCTATATCTCCGCTTATGTCGTCCATAAGGTCAAGTATCGTATTTATATCGCTCACCTGAGACTGCAGCTTTGTTATTATCCTGTTTACCTTATTCTGAAGCAGATGCGTATTAGGCTTCAGCTTTGACAGCGAATCTATCATGCTGTTAAGCTTGCTGCGGATATTTCTCAGATCTCCCTCTACCATCGCGTAAGCGTCTTCCTTTTCTGAAGATGAGCTTGCATTCTGAAGTCTGTCTACAGCATCCTGCAGATCTTTCAGATCATCATCTACATTAGACGCTATTTTATTCATGTCATCAAGGATGCCTGATGCGCTCTTATCTGCAAGGTTATCGCTTGCCGTTCCTGCCTTAGCCTGCAGTGAGTCGAGGTCTGCGTCAGCGTCCTGGAGCGAGGTGTTCAGGCGCTCGTCTGCAGCGGTCAGCGATGTGAGCAGCAGCTTATATGATTTTATATTGTCATTTACATCGTCTATTCTAGAAGAAAATGTATTTATAAGTTTAGGCGTATCTCCTTCAGCAGATGAAGAAGTATCATCCATTATCTTGTCTTCTATCTTGTCGGCATCCTCGAAAAGCGTGCTTACGACTATTTCCACATACATCTGGTCTATGCTGTTTTTCAGCGTCGATACAGCCGTATCTGTTATCTTTGTCGCTACAGCATTTTTCTTTTCATTTTCATAATACGTAATAGTCGGCTGCTTAAGTCCGTCCATGAAGCCGTGATACATATTCTGTGAAAAGTCCTCAGCAAGTACTACGGCAGCGTAATATTCTCCGCTTTTTACTCCCTTTACCGCTTTTTTTGACGAATCGAGGAATACCCAGTCTATAGAATCATTATCTTTAAGCGAGTCTATTACCTCGTCACCCGCATCATAAAATTCACCCGTATCCTCGTCGGTCCAGCCGATGTCCTCTGAAGCTACAGCTATCTTTACGTTAGAAGAATTTCCGTATGGATCCCAGTTTGAATAAATATTGAACCACGCATACAACGGCGGCAGTATACACAGCCCGACCGCTATTACAAGCGGGAAAAAGTGCGTCAGCAGCGCTTTTATATCGCGCTTCATTATCGTTAAAATATTATGCATAGTCTTCCTTATATCATCCTTTACAAAAAACTGCTGCGCAGTCACAGCATTAAATATAGTATTTTACCATAATCGCAGCCGCCTGCGCAGCAAATTTCAGACTGAAACATAAATTTCTCATCCGATACAGTCTGATATATTTTGTTTATTTTTTACTCGTTAGACTCGCTGATCTGCATTATCAGCTCGGTGAGCTTTACGTTTTCGTCCTCACTGTCTGAATTTGGGTCAGTCGGTTTTTTCTTTATATGCTTTCCGACGATCTCCGATACATCACTGACAGTCATGAACGCTGCATAATCGTTTTCTTCTATTATTTTGCGTATAGCTGAGATTTCCATACGCGTAACCACGCAGTACATTATGGTCTTTTCGCCCGAGATAAGGCCCTCGCCCTTCATTATCGTCACTGTACGACCGAGCTGCTTGTATATATCGTCAGCTATCTTGCGACCCTCGTCAGTTATTATCATCACTGATTTGCCCTGGTCGAGGCCTGTACTTATGTAATCTACTATCCTTGATGTTATGAAATAAGTCAGGAGACTGTACAGAGCACGGTCAAGTCCGAAAAGCATGCCTGCGACCATGTATATCACGCAGTTGCACATTAGAACGAACTGTCCTACGGAAAGCGACGTCTTTCTTGAAATAACTATCGCCACAGACTCCGTGCCGTCGAGGCATCCACCCATGCGGATGATAAGGCCTACGCCCAGACCGAGCATGACGCCGCCGAAAACTGTTGCGAGAAGTGCGTCGTTTGTTACGTTGTAGTGCCAGTGATTAAATATTTCAAGAAATACTGAGAATACTGCCATACCTACGGCAGTTCTCGGTATAAATTTCTTACCAAGCTGTTTTGCGCCTATCAATACAAATGGTATATTAAGACACACTGTAAGTATACTTAATGATATTGGCAGCAGGTTGCTTATTATCATGCTGATACCGACGATACCGCCGTCGAGTATCTTGTTTGGTACGAGGAATTCTTCGAGCGCAAATGCTGCTACTATTGCGCCCAGGATTATTCCCGTGTAACGTATTATACCTTCTTTCATTCTAATACACCTTCCTCTTGAATTATATATTGTAAATACAGGACACCTCTGCTGCCTGCGAAATATACGTAACGCTTGAAGCCCTGCCCGTATCTCTGATACGGCGCGCAGGCCTCATACAGAAATTGCGCAGCTTTAGCTGCAATGTAATTTTTCAGTTCGTGGTGCAGGGAACTTCAACTACGCTCGTCTGCATGTCATCCCGCTTTTAGGGCGTCTTTTTGTCTTAATAAAAATCAATGAACTATGCAACAGGCAAAAATTTCTTTTAATATCAATACCCGCTGTTTTTAAACACTAAACCCTTAAAATTACGAATTTTTGAATATTACGTCAAAGGCATTTACAGGTTAGTTACCTCTATCTGGCAGGACTGCATAGCGCCGAGCGCTCTTAAGTGGCTTTCCGGCGTAACGCCCGCGCAGCACGCAGCGTCAACGATGACTGGCACCTCAGGCAGGAACGCCTTGAGCAGCATAGCATTTGAGATAACGCATATATCGGTGCAAAGCCCGATGACTTCTATGCTTTCTATTATATCAGCCGTATCGTCAGCGTCTATGCCGTTTTCCGCGTCAGGCTCTGCGCGGTTCGCGCGCGCAAGTGCCTCGCCGAGCTCAACGCAGCCGAACGTCGGCTTGTTGAATATGCTCGGATCTATAGTGATCCTTACAGTGTCGTCATCATCGACGTAGCTCTCAGAAACTGCTTCAGCCTGCTGATCTGCCGCTTCCATTACTTCGACATTTATCTGCCATCCGTCAGTACCTTCGATGCAGTGCGGCACAGGCAGCTTTTCGCCTTCCTGCGTAGACATGTAGTTTTCCTTATGCGTATCGCGCGTCAGGACTACCAGCCCGTCAAATTCCTTTATCTTATTTACTACAGCAGGAACGACAGCTACGGCTTCCGGCGTGCCGAGTGCGCCGTCTATAAAATCATTCTGCATATCAACTACAACGAGAATCTTCATACTGACCACCTCATAAAAATATATTAAAAATGTTAACTTATTCCTGACTATCCTTGCTGAACCTTACCTTACAATAGTAGATAGGATTTCCCTGTGATGAAAATTTCTGCTCGTATTCCGTCATGAAATTTTCTGTTTCGTAGCCGTTTGACTCGCCGTGCAGGTCTTCTGAGTATTCGAGCTTTTCGAGACCGTTTGCGTCGAATTCTTCTACTGAGAATCTGAAGAGCTTTTCATTATCCGTTTTAAACTCGAGGCAGCTTCCGTCCTTCAGGACTTCGCGGTAGCCGTTCAGGTAGCCTGTGTGCGTGAGTCTGCGCTTTGCGTGTCTGTCCTTTGGCCACGGGTCGCTGAAATTCAGGTAAAGGCCTGACAGCTCGCCCTGCTCGAAGCAGTCTGTTACCGATCTCAAATACATATTTGCGAATATCAGATTAGGCGCTACGGCGTACACGCAGTCGTCTGCGTCTGTTGACCACAGGCTTTCGTCAAAATCGGATGTCGCTGCGGCTGCCTGCTCTTCGTTTACGGCAAATTCTTCTGCCGCGAGCTCGCGCGACGCTTTCTGGAGCGCTCTCAGCATTACGCTCCTGTTGCCTTCTACTGCGAGGAAATTGCGTTCGGGATGCGCCCTTGCTAGGGCGAGTATGAACTGACCCTTGCCGCAGCCGAGCTCCATATAAAGCGGCTGCTCAGCGGCAAACATTTCCTGCCAGCGGCCCTTCAGGGCTTTTGGATTTATTTTTATACCTCCGTTGAACTCTGTGAGCTTTTCGTCGAGGTCTTTTAATTTTCTCTGTCTCATTGTTTATTTTAAGCCTTTCAAGTATATTTTAGCCGAATTGGTAATTTTATTATTTTATACTCATAACATGTGTATTTAGTTTTATTGCTATAGATTATTGCGTTGCTTGGCATCGTTTAATAACGATAGGCTATGCGGCGTATGCTATACCCTTCTATACGAACCTCATTACGAGAATAACGGCTGCAAAAGCCGCTATAACTGCATAACCAATGAGATCTCGCTTTTCGTACTTCATCGGATGAAGCCTTGTCCTGCCGTTCCCGCCGCGGTAGCAACGTGCTTCCATCGCCATCGCGAGATCCTGCGCTATCCTGAACGCGCTCACGAAGAGCGGTATAAGTATAGGGATGAGCGCCTTTGCGCGCTGCATCAGGTTGCCGCTTTCAAAGTCAGCGCCGCGCGCCTGCTGCGCCTTCATTATTTTGTCTGTTTCCTCGAGCAGCGTCGGTATGAATCTCAGCGCTATCGACATCATCATCGCTATCTCGTGCGCCGGCAGCCCGAAGCGCGCGAACGGGCGCAGTATGGCTTCGAAGCCGTCTGTAAGCGCCATCGGTTTTGTCGTGTATGTCAGCAGCGATGTTCCTAATATCAGCAGCACGAGCCTCGCGGCTATGAACACCGCCTGATGCAGGCCTTCTTTTGTTATCTTAAGGAATCCAAGCTGCCATAATATAGTCCCTTTGTATAAAAATACATTTATGCAGAACGTAAACACGAGTATGAACATTATCGGCTTCATGCCGCGCATTATGAACTTGATCGGGATCCGTGAAGCCGCTATGAGCCCGGCAAGGCACAGTACGACAAATCCGAAACCCATGAAGTCCTTTATGAGAAAAAGGAGTACCAGATAGGCGAATGTTCCTGTTATTTTAACACGCGGGTCGAGCCGGTGAATGACCGAATCTTTAGCGTAGTATTGTCCTAAGGTTATATCTCTTATCATTTTAATTTAATTTCCGGTTTTTCTCTTGTTTTTAATATATTCGACCACTGCGTCTGCGGCGGATTCTTCTGTTATCATGCCGACTTTGCCGATTTTTCCGCTGTTCATGTTGGAATTATTGCATTTGGAGTTACTATCGGCAGTCTGCGCTGCATCGTCTATTGGCGATTCACTGTATTTTTTCAGCGCCCACATGAGCTCTCCGCCTGCCGGCAGACCGAGCCCTATATTCTTCAGCAGCATGGCATGACTGAATACCTCCGACGGAGTACCTTGAAGTACAAGCCTTCCGCCGTGCATTACAAGTATATTATCGCACAGACGAGCCACATCGTCCATATTATGTGATACGAGTACCACAGAACATCCGCGCTCGCTGCGTATCTTTTCTATCATTTCAAGTATCTCTCGGTGCGCCTGCGGATCAAGTCCGGCTGTCGGCTCATCGAGTATGAGTACCTCCGGCTTCATTGCTATCACGCCCGCGATGGCAGCTCTTCTTTTCTGACCGCCCGACAGCTCAAACGGCGAGCGCTGCCCGTATTTTTCGTACGGCAGACCGACGAGCTCGAGCGCTTCTTTTACTGCGTTGTCGATCTCAGACTCAGTCATTCCGAGGTTTTTCGGACCGAACGCGACATCTTTTACAACTGTTTCTTCAAAAAGCTGGTATTCAGGGTACTGGAAAACTAATCCTGTTTTTTTCCTGACATCACGGTCCGGCGCAGGGTCTATAGTGCCGGATGTCGGCTTGAGCAAGCCGTTTAAGTGCTGTATAAGTGTTGATTTTCCTGAACCCGTGTGGCCTATTATGCCTGTGAAGCTGCCCGGCTGTATAGTAAATGAAACGTCATCAAGCGCTTTTGTTTCGTCCGGGCGGCCCGGGTTGTAGGTGTGGGTCAGGTTTTTTACGGTTACGGCGTGGGGTGTTAGTCGGGATATGGGGGCTGCAGCGGGTGGGTGGGTGGGTGGTGTTACCGCTGCGGCTGCGTTTGATGCTGCAGGCTCCGGCTCTGCCGGCTGTGGGACGCCTTGAGGCGTCGTAAGCGCGTCAGCGCCCGAAAGCCATTCGGCGAGCGCATTTATCGTAAGTATTCCTGCAGGCACTTCAACGCCGCGTTTTCTCAATAGTTCTGCCATCCGCACGGCTGCAGGCACCTCAAGCCCTGCGTCTTTTATTATATCTGTCCTCGCAAACACCTCTGCAGGCGTTCCATCTGCTGCAATGCAGCCCTCTTTCATTATTATTATCCTGTCAGCGGCGCTCGCTTCTTCCATAAAATGGGTTATTAAAATAACAGTTATTTCCTCTTTATGCAGCCGACCGATTATCTTCATAACGTCATCGCGCCCCTTTGGGTCGAGCATCGCCGTCGGCTCGTCAAATATGATACATTCCGGCTTCATCGCAATAACGCCCGCGATAGCGACGCGCTGCTTCTGCCCGCCCGATAGCATGGACGGAGCTTTCATCCGCTGCTCGTATATCCCGGCGCTCTTCATCGCCGCGTCTATGCGCGTCCTTATCTCATCAGACGGCACTCCCAGATTCTCCGGTCCAAACGCCACATCGTCCTCGACTATCGCAGCGACAATCTGATTGTCAGGATTCTGAAATACCATCCCCGCAGTCTTTCGTATATCCCACACGAGCATGTCATCCGCCGTGTCCATATCAGCCACGAGAACGCGTCCGCCGCTCGGAACGTAGAGAGCGTTGAAGTTCTTGGCAAGCGTCGATTTGCCCGAACCGTTACGCCCCAGAATAGCTGTAAACGAGCCTTTTTCTATTTCCATATTAACGCCCGCAAGGGCAGTGATATCCTCACCGCCCTCTTCAAAAGCTTCATATTTAAATGTCAGATCCTCCGCACGAATGATCGAATTTAAATCCAATTTAGACCTCCAAATAATAATATCAAATATTACGCGCGTCACCGCGCCCATGGGCGAGCAGGCTCGCGTCGTTTATTAAAATCAAATACTTAACTATTAAATTATTATTTATTCTCGTTTTCATCGATCATCTTCTGCTGCAGCTCACGGCTCACGCGCATCACATGACCATAGAGATCTCGCGCATAATCGCCGTACTTCGCTCCTGCGAGTGCCTGCACACGGTCGAGCACAGCTTCCTCTCTGTCCTGTCTGAGGACAGGCATGTTGTTTTCTATTTTATAAGCGGCGACCTGCTTCACGAGATCCATACGCTTGCAGAAGACTGATATCAGCTCTCTGTCAGTTTCATCTATCTTTTTTCTTATCTCTTCAAGGACGAGTGCCATATGCTATTTTCCCTCCTCAAGAAGCATGTCCATTATCACTATCGCTGTAACGGCTTCAACTACAGGCACAGCGCGCACCGCCACGCATGGATCGTGTCTGCCCTTTACACCCATTTCAGCGTCTCTAAGCTCTCTGTAATCTATACTTTTCTGCGGCTTGCCTATTGAAGGAGTCGGCTTGAACGCCAGTCTCGCGGTAACAGGCATGCCTGATGTTATTCCTCCGAGAACGCCACCGTGATTGTTTGTATAAGTTTTTACAGTGCCGTCCTCCGCCATGTAAAATTCATCGTTATTTTCGCTGCCGCGCATGCTTGCGACATCAAAGCCTGCGCCGAACTCCACGCCCTTTACCGCGGGTATACCGTAAAATCCGTAAGCCAGACGGCCCTCAACAGTATCGAATATAGGGCTTCCGACGCCTGCAGGCAGACCTGTAACAGCCACCTCGACCACGCCTCCCACAGAATCAGCGTCAAGCATTGCGGCTTCTATCACATCTCTTATTTTCTGTTCTGAAGCGTCGTTTATCACAGGGAACGACTTTTTACCCGGAGCAAGCAGCTCTTCAGGCGTTATGTTCACGCCGTCAAAGCTGTCGTCGCTCGCGTCTCCTACAGAAAGCAGATGCGCGCCTATATATATGCCGCGCTTCGCGAGATACTGCAGGCACAGACCGCCCGCAAATACCAGCGGCGCTGTGAGCCTTGCCGAGAAATGACCGCCGCCGCGCACGTCGTTAAATCCGTTGTATCTTACAAATCCTGTATAATCAGCGTGTCCCGGTCTTGCGACTGACGCTACATTTTTATAGTCGCCGGAATGCTGATCGTTATTTGCGATTACTGCCGCTATAGGCGTGCCGCATGTCGTGTTTCCCAGTATGCCCGAAAGCACTGTAGGCAGATCGCTCTCCTTGCGGGGAGTTGCAGTCTTGTCTCTGCCCGGAGCGCGCCTTTTCATAAACGCGAGCAGCGCATCCGTGTCTATTTCGACTCCCGCGGGGAATCCGTCTATAACGGCTCCGATGCCGTTCCCGTGCGATTCGCCGAATATCGAAACCTTTAACTTATTACCTATCTGTGATGACATCTGCGCGTCCTCCAAGTCTTCTGTATTCATCAAAGAAATCAGGATAGCTCTTTGACACAGCCTCCGCGCCTCTGATTATCAACGGTTCTTCGCATATGAGCGCTGCTATCGCCATAGACATTACTATGCGGTGGTCGTTGTAACCGCTGACCTCGCAGCCGCCCTTCAGGCTTCCGCCCGTTACTATAAGCTCTTCTTCCTTTTCCTCAACTACAGCGCCGAGACGAGTCAGACAGTCAGCCATAGCAGCCAGCCTGTCGCTTTCCTTTATCCTCAGCCTGCCCGCGTCAAGGAACCTCGTAACGCCGTCCGACTTAGTCGCTGCAACAGACAGTATAGGAACTATATCAGGAATATCTCTGCTGTCAACGTCAACGCCGTGCATCGAGCTTCCGTTTATTTTAAATGAACATAATTTTTCATACTCGCCGCCTTCAGCAATATTTTTCTGAAGCTCCGAATACGAAATATCATCGCAGTCTACGACGGCTCCCGCCGTCCCAAGTATCGCAGCAGCCTTTCTGTCGCCCTGCGCGCTGTCAGACCTCAGACCTGTTATCTTAAGGTCAGAGCCGCACGCTGCAGCAGCCATCCAGAACGCCGCGTTAGAGTAATCGCCCTCTACTTCTGCGTCTTCCGCTTTATATTTCTGACCGCCCGGCACGCGGAAACCGTGATCTGTTTCTTCTATTATTATACCGAAATCTCTTACCATCTGGAGCGTCAGCGCTATATAGCTCGCTGACTCAAGAGTTCCCGTTATATGTATCTCGCTGTCGCCGTCGAGCATCGGCAGCGAGAATATCAGCCCTGAGATGTACTGTGAGCTTATATTCCCCGGTATAGTATAAACTCCCGGCTGCATCTTTCCTTTTATTGTAAACGGCAGCGAGTCCTTACCGTCAGGCCCGAACTCTACGCCCTTTTTCTTCATTTCATCTGCGAGCGGCGTCATAGGACGTTCAGGCAGCTTTCCTCTGCCCGTAAAATCGCATGAAACGCCGAGTGCCGCGGCTACAGGAAGTATGAACCGCAGAGTAGACCCGCTTTCTATGCAGTCAAGCAGCGGTCTGTTTTCGCCGTCCTGACCCGGATCCTGCGTTTTTGCTCGACCTCCAACGCCTGTTATCCTTACGTCGCGGCCTCCCTCAAGGCGCTCTATGACAGCGCCGAGCGCCTGCATGCATCCTATAGTCGCTTCCATGTCCTTTGAGCCCGATATGCCCTTTATAACGGAAGTTCCGTCCGAGAGCGCCGCGCATATAAGCGCTCTGTGCGCCATTGATTTAGAAGGCGGGGCCTTCACAACGCCTGTCAGCTTTCCCGGCCATACTTTTACGTCCATTTATATTACCTCTTAATATTTCATAACCTCATATTGTATTCTGCATACGATACTTTAACGCTTTTATCCATTATCGCATAATATCATACAGTTTTTCAAGGCTTACATCAAATGTATCTGCCAGACCGATCTCAGGAATGTACACAAGGCTTATGCTGCCGCCGCCTGCTTTTTTGTCTGAGGCTGCGAGCCTGCACAGCTCGTCGAGCGGAGCACCATATTCAGTGGCGAAGCCTTTTGACTTTATTACATTATAAAGCGCGTCATAAGTACCCGCCGCTGTCTTTCCCATACGCTCAAACGCCTTTGTTATCATGAGCATTCCGATCGCTACCGCCTTTCCGTGGCTTATGCCGAAATCAGAATACTTTTCGATGGCGTGAGCCATCGTATGTCCGAAATTCAGTATTTTGCGCAGTCCGGCTTCCTTTTCGTCAGCATCGACTACTTCGCCCTTTATCTGAACGCATCCTTCGACTATCTCCTCTGCCATAGCCATGATATCGCCGTCAGTAGCTTTTTGGAAAAGCGCAGCGTCGCGTATCGCGCCTGTTTTAAGTATCTCAGCTGTGCCGTCGAGTACCTGATCGTTTCCGAGAGTTGCAAACGTATCTGTATCGCACAGTACGAGCGACGGCTGCCAGAACGCTCCCACAAGATTCTTTCCCGCGTCTATGTCTACACCGGTTTTTCCCCCTACAGACGAGTCAACAGCAGCGAGCAGGCTCGTAGGGATCTGAACGAATTCTATTCCTCGCAAATAAACGGAAGCTGCAAATCCTCCCATATCTCCGGCGACCCCGCCGCCCAACGTGATGACCGCATCCCTTCTCGACAGATGATGCTCCGCCATAAAGTCTATAAATGAAGCAACTGTACTGAGATTTTTTGATCCTTCACCTGCGGGAAAAACGTATCTGTATGTTTTGAAGCCCGCGTCAGCCAGCTGTTTTTCTACTTTGTCTCCGTAAAGAGCGTTTACCGATGAATCCGTAAATAGTGCTACATTGTATGCGCGGAGCACCTCACGGATGCGTGCTCCCGCCTCAGAAAGCAGACTGCTTCCTATAACTACATCATATCCCTTACCGCCGTTTCCGGCGTTTATGTGTACATTTTTCATAGCTTTAAATTTCCCTGTAATTTTATGTAAATCATTTTATTTTCTTAGACTACCTGAAAACAGATAAAATTAATGGAGCTGCCGATATACAAGACAGCTCCATGGTCCTATTACTATTTCAATTGTTTAGTTCATTTCTGTTTCCATGAAACGTCTGATCTTCTTGATTTTTTTCATTGTATTATCAAACTGTTCCGGTGTCAATGACTGCGGACCGTCGCAGAGAGCTTTTGCCGGATTGTTGTGAACTTCAATGATCAGACCGTCTGCGCCTGCAGCTACCGCTGCGATAGAAAGCGGCTCAACGTACTGTACAACGCCTGTAGCGTGGCTTGGGTCAACGATTACAGGGAGGTGAGTCTTTTCCTTGAGTACAGGGATAGCCGAAAGATCGAGAGTGTTTCTCGTAGCAGTTTCAAATGTTCTTATACCCCTCTCGCAGAGGATAACGTTCTTATTGCCGCCTGCCATGATGTACTCAGCGCTCATGAGCCATTCTTCTATAGTGTTTGCAAGGCCGCGCTTAAGGAGCACAGGCTTGTCCTGCTTACCGAGCACCTTGAGGAGCTCGAAATTCTGCATGTTTCTCGCGCCTACCTGGATAACGTCTACATGGTCGAAGAACGGAAGATGAGCTGCGCTCATGATCTCAGTAACGATAGGCATGCCTGTAGCTTTCTTTGCCTTGAGAAGGAGTTCGATGCCCTCTGCTCTGAGGCCCTGGAATGCGTAAGGCGAAGTTCTTGGCTTGAAAGCGCCGCCGCGCATCATAGTAGCGCCTGACTTTTGTACAGCCTTGGCTACCTCTACCATCTGTTCTTCTGATTCAACTGAGCAAGGTCCTGCTATTACCTGGAAATTGCCGCCGCCTATCTTTATGCCATTAACGTCTACTACTGTAGGTTCCGGATGGAATTTCTTGTTTGCTGCCTTGTAAGGCTCCTGTATCCTCTTTACGTCCTCAACGAACGGGAATGAGAGTACCGCGTCCTGATCTACAGAAGTCGTATCGCCTACGAGACCGAGGATAGTCGTGTGCTCGCCCTTTGTAACTGAAACTGAAACGTTGTACGCATCGAGGTATTCTACGATATCCACGAGATTGCTTTCACTTGTTCCGTCCTTTAAGATAACTACCATTTGTTTTTCCTCCTGAGTTTACATAATTTATGTCGTGTTCTAAATCAATAACTTATTAATGAATACCATCGTATGAATGCATCCGCCGGGCGGATAAATCACTGCGATGCGGCGTCCCGGACGCCGATATTCATACATTTACGGTTAAAAAAATCGCCATCCGGCTGACCGAATAGCGATGATATTTTTCAATGAATTTATCTTCTGATGCTCCTTACGCTGTCGTCGATTCGGTAAGCTTATATTCTTTTTTAAGTGAACGCCAAAAATAGCCTGCAAAGTAAGTAAACAGACCTGTAAAGCTACCAAAATAAAAATAAAAGCTGTTTGAATCAAAAATTGAAAGTGAAGTTAACGATCTCATCGTTGCATCCTCCGATAATTTGCTGCCTGCCTCGTTAAAGCATGGCTAACTGTTAGGAACAATATACTCCTGTCTGCAGGTATTGTCAACCATGTTTTTTAAGTTAATTATTTCACAGTATCACCATAACGCATACACGCATAGCTGTAGTAAAGTATTTTACAGTAACTCTATGCCCGGCCACTGGTCGTATGTATCGAGGAACAGACGACACAGTGGTTTTATTTTTTCACTGTCATCCGCTGAGTTTTCGTCATATACTCCGATAAGCTGGTAGCCTGCTGCTGAAGCGGTTTCTGAGGCGTGTAGCACATCCTCGAAAACGAGCGTTTCATCGGGAGAAGTCCCAAAGTATTCTGCTGCTTCGTTGTATATGTCGGGCTTGCGTTTGTTTGCTCCTACCTCCATGCATGTAAAGACCTTTTCAAAATATTTATTGAGACCGAGTCTTTCGTTGCCTGCTTCTATCATTTCTCTGGCTGACGCTGTCGCTACACACATTCTTACGCCATGCGCCTTTAAGTCATCGAGTACATCGAGGACGCCCGGCTTGAGCTGAAGTGTTTTTCTGTACTGGTCTGTGACTGTCCGGAGCACCGCCTGAACTATCTCGTCGTCTGTTCCGGGTGCGCCGTACTCATCGCGGAATATTTTTGCACCTTCTTCGAGCGACATCGTTTTTATTACATAGTCAAGGTCAGGCGCAGGCTCTTTGCCGAGTACTGTTCTTACGTAATCGCTTGAAGCTCTGCTCCACATACCCATAGAGTCCATAACCGTACCATCGTAATCGAATATCGCGGCTTTTATCTTCGTTTTATCTATATTTTTTCCCATATTTTCCTTTTTTATTACTTATTTAATATCAGATTCTAAACTGTTTTACACTATTCAAAATATTCTATCATATGAAGATAACTGCCGCCAGTGCTATAAACGGCGCCATAGGTATGAAGCTTTCATTTGTAAGGCGTTTTGCCGCGAGTCCCGCCGTTATAAATAATGCGCTGCTGATCACGGCTACAGTGAACATCATGACTGCTTTTTCGGGAGCGCCGGCGAGTGCTCCGCACACGAGCATCATTTTTATATCTCCTGCGCCTATAGCGCCCGCGCCGTAAAATACTGATGAAAGTACAGCCGACAGGAGCATAAGGCCGCCGCCCGTCAATGCTCCCATGGCGACGCCGGTAAGCCCCGCGGCCGCAGCGTCGGCCCATCCCCGCCAAAAGCCGACGCTGCCGCCTGTCAAATGCGCGCGCCCCATTAAAAATCCCTCAAGGCCGCCCGCATCTACGACCCCATGCGCGCATGCTCCCGCAAGCGCGCAGCCGGCCGCTGCCCACATCAGCTGATCCGGTATGATCATATAGTCCATATCACTAAAGGCAGCCGCCGCCAGAAAAACGCCCGCCGCCCCGCCCCAAACAGAAACGCCGCCCGCTATAAAAATATAAAGCGCAGCCAAAAACACAGCAAGCGCCTTAACCGCACGTTCAGGCGCGCCTCCGGCGCCCCTGAACCCCGCCATATGCAGCTCGCAAGGCGCTTCATCAAACTCGCAGAGCCAGCGCGCGGGCAGCGCCATATAAAGCCCGCGCGCAGACGCGCTGACGATAGCCGCCCCGACCACCGCCGCTGCAAAACGCGCCGCATCAACATTTTCTGCAATACCCGCATAAAAGCTCAAAAACATTATTTTCCCGCTCCTTCCCCTTCTTACCTTCGACCTTTAGCCTATATTTCATAGTTTACCATCATATATTTATTTTTACAATATATGTAATCATTTTATATTTCGTTTTCCTTTTTATTCCTAACTTCCTGCAGGGCCGCCTGGCGGCCGCCGCTGCGCGCTGTTTCTTACCTCTAAATTAAGTAGCATTAATGCATCGCGCGCAATATAATATTCTTAAAAGCAAACACATACGAATCACGCGCACGCGCATTGCATAAAATATTAATTATAAAACATTCAAAAGGGAGAAGATCAAAATGAAAAAGCAAAACGGGCTGTCACCGCTCATGCCGGAAACAGAGCTCAGCAGCAATAATACCCACAGGAAACACATATATCACAATCGCTTCAAGGTCATCATCACCGCGCTTATCATTTTGGTTATTGCAGCCGGGGCAATGGCATGCCACACATTTAAGGACAGAAAAGCTCCCGCGGGCGGCTCCGACCCGATCTCTTCCGTCGATAAAACATCCGACGGCCGGACCCAAACTGAACAGGGAGCAACAGACGGCAGCGCGACACCAGGCAGCTCAACAGACAGCAAAAACGAAAACAGCCCCGACGCCACTGCCAAAACACAGCAGCTCGGGGCAGAAAAATACGGCTTCATCACCGTTCCGTCAACATGGAAAACGTTCAACGACCCTGACGCATCATCGATCACAGGTAATAGCATAAAGCAGTACTGCGACGAAGCAGGCAAGCTCATCATAACGCTCAACTGCACAGAAAACCCGCAGACAGACGCAAAAAGCGCCGCATCATCATGCTGGGCGCAGATGGAGCAGGACGGCGCCACAGACATACAAGGCGCCACAGTGCAGATAGCCGACTGCGAAGCCTATCAAGTATACGGCTATTACACCGACGACGACGTGATGCTCGTCATATGGGTGTTTACAGACACCGACGGCACGCTGCACTATATATCAGCCGAAGGTCCGATAGACAGCGTAATGAGCGCCGTCAAGCTCGTAGAAAAAACATTTACATTAACTGCCAATTAGCTAAAAGGCTGCCGTATACATTTCGGCAGCCCTTTCATTTATTGCAGGTATTTATTCATCGTCAATTAGCGATGCGATCATTCATCTTTATTCATCCAAAAAATCATCCTCAGCAGCTTCAACAGCCTCAGTACCCTCGTTCGCAGCATCCGCTCCATCTATCACCACAGCGCCCTCGTCAGCCGAACGGCGCGACCTTCTGAGCACGATCAGATTTTTTACTGTAGCAGCCACAGGCACAGCGAGCAGCATACCGACGATGCCTCCTATGTCAGCACCTACGAGCAGCACTACCATCGTTATAACAGGATGCAGCCCTACGCTGTCGCCAACGATCTTAGGCGCGAGTAGATGATTGTCGATCTGCTGCACTATTATCATAGCCACGACAGCCCATATAGCAGTCATATAGCCGCCTCCGAGCAGCGACACAGCCACAGCCACCACAGCGCCTATCCACGGCCCTACAAATGGTATCAGATTGCAGATACCTGATATCACGCCGATGATGCCGAAATAGTTTACCCCCGCTATCCAGAGTGCCACGACGGAAAGCGCCGCAACTATGCACGCCTCCAGCAGCTGCCCGCGAAGGAACTGCTTAAACGTCCTGCTGAAAACATTTACACCGTTAAATATCTTCAGACCGATCTCCGTCCGTCCCGGACCCGCCAGGTAAACCTCCTTCATCCTCTTAGTCAGATCTTCATAATCCATAGTAAAATATATACTGATTATCAGACTTATTATCCCGATAACAAGTGATGAACCGATCTCAGATACCCTCGAACCAAGTGAGGTCAGACCTGTTCCTGTGTTAAGATATTTCTGGACCCAGTCCTCAACAGCCGTCACCATCTGCTTTACCGCAGGATTATCTATCAGATTTTTATCGCCGAGCTTTATTCCCGACGCATAATTCAATATATAATTGATTATGTCATTCACCCCGGTATTTCGCGAAAGCTGACCGCCTATCATGATGTATATGCTGGCGATGATGACCGCAACGAGCGCTATCGCACAAATATATGTTATAAGTATAGTCACTATCCTCAGCTGCTGAGGCTTCACAGCCGCTATCCGTTCATTTTTCCTGAGCGCCGTCTCCATATGGCTCACAGGTATGAATAACAAGTACGCTATGAAAAACGCATAAAGCAGCGGTGAAATATAATGATACAGCTTCCCGAGCACCCCGCCGCACACGCTGAGTATGTCGCCTATGTTCCATAATATCCCTATAGCAGCAAAAAGCCCCAATATAGTAACTGCAACGTACAAACACCGCCTTTTAAAAGTACGGTTATCCATAATAACACTCCCCTTCTCCTTCAGAATTCCCCGGTAATGTATGTATATCCTGCGGCCGCCCGCGGCCCGGCATCCGCGCGTGTTCGCGCGCATTTCTGTTAATTATACCACAGAAACACTGCGTTTAATCGCAGTTCACAGAACTTACACAGTGTTTAACCGGCTTTAAACAGGATGTGGGCGGGCCGGGCCCGCGCAAGCTTGGGCGCCGCAGGCATATTCGTTCCGCATCGGAAACATTTATGTTTACATCATGCATCATGACATTGTATAATTAATATGTATGCTAATCAAATTAATCCATATTTATTAAAACGCATCATATCCGCAGGTGTTCATACGCTGACGGTACGGCTGTCGGATGACCGCGCTTCAGGTTTTGTGGCGCATACTCGGCGATATATGCGTGAACAGGAGAGTGGGAAATATGAGTACAGTAAACGGAAGAAAGCCGCTGCGGATCATAAAGCAGGGCATATACGAGAACGACGTAAGGCGCATAAGCGATACAGAGTCAGTAGCAAATGCTTTTATGCTGACTACTGATTTTGAAGGGAGCATTTCGCTCACTTTTAAAAATGATACTTTTGAAATAACAGACGCTAAATGGGGCATACATCGCGCGCCTGACATGGACCGCCGCGGCGAGGGAACTGCCGACATGCTTATCGGGGATTCTGCGTACACAGGCGACAGGAGGAATCATATCAAGGTCCTGCCTGATTATTCAGCGGGTCAGACTGAGACTCCTGAAGACCCAAAGGCTGTATCGCCTGAATGGAAGCATATCCGCGAGCTGTATCTTGAGGCTCTGCGCGGCGCGCTGCAGGCTGAATATTACCTCTTGAAGGAACGCGGATTTAATGATATCATAGATTACGAGGAATCATGGGATTCTGACTGCAGACCGTATCATCTCGATCCGCCTGCTGTAGATGAATGGCCTATCTACGTCGGCGCTTTCGATCATTTCAGAGTGCGCGACCTTTACAACAAATATCTGCAGATGACGCTCATGGACAACGGTGACGAGACTGTCACAGCTCTCGGTACATACAACGACAGCTTCCATGAAATGTCAACCTGCTTCGTTTTCAATAAATCGGACGGCGTGATAACAGACTTCTCGCTCAATCATCTGCGAGTTCCGTTCAAGTCATGCCACGACTTCCAGGAAAGCTTCTCCGAGCTTTTCATCGGCCTCAACGTCCGCGAACTCACAAAACGCGACGTCGGCAAGCTCATAGGCGGCTCATACGGCTGCTTCCACTTCGTTGACATCATATACGACCTTATCGAGATGGCAGCGGAGCTTTAAAATTGCGATTCCCTAACTTTTTTAATTGTATTGAGAACCTCCTTTTTATATTATAATAATTTTTCTCAATACACACCACAACAACTCTTAATAGAAAAAGCCGTATAACATGCTTCACCCGTGCGCGAAGGCGCTCGCACAAAAGGACTGCCGGTCGGCAGTCCTTTTGCGTTATATATATTATTCTTTATGGATCACACTCATTAAACATCACAGACCATTAAGGCAGAAATTTTCAATATATCTTTCACAAACGATATCATTTACTTGAATCGTACCTCGCTGCCCCTTCATGCACCTTATCAGAACTGAGCATTTCTTTCAGCCTCTCCGATGTTACATTAAGGATTTCAGCTATCTGCTCCTCAGAAAAGCCCATTGACTTCATACGCGCTGCCATCATGTATTTTTCCTCTTTTCGGCCATCATCCTTTCCTGTACTATAGCCAGCCTTCCAGTATTCCTTCTTAAACATTTCCTTTACTTTTTCTTCATCGTATTCTGCTAATATCATATTCTTCACCTCGGCTTTATGCGCTACTTTATGAGCTAAATGATTTAAAAAGAAAAAAAG
>CAVGAH010000002.1:0-40462 GCA_963627215.1 bacterium
ATTCTAGGGCTTCCTGATAAGATAAGTACTTTTTTCATGTTGGTTTCCTCCATATACACCATAATTAATTATTGTAAACCGATTTCAATTTTGCAAAATCATTTGCGCTATATCATTTTATTTCGGCAGGTCATCCTCCATCAGGAAACGGATATCGCTGCCGTCTGCTGTGAACGTGAGCGTCATATTATAAATATCCCCGCTCTCCGTCTGCATCCTGCATGTTACTTTTCCATTGCCGAGGTATCTGAACTCCGGGGCATCGGCAAGCTCGGCATAAGTGCCGCACTGCTGAACGTAACCGTCTGCGTCAAAAAACGCTATATTAACAGTATTTTCTTTTGTATTGCGAAAAAGTGCTGCGCCTACTCGCCCATACGCTTTATCAGGCATAACGGCGCAGTCTATGTACTCTGTATCGTCACTTCGCATGCTTTTATCGAACATCGCAGCTATATCCTGCTCGGTAAATTCTTTGTAATCTGCTTTGTTATCCGTCTGAGAAGCAGTAGTATCAACAGGATCCGGCTCCGATGCGCCGTTCTGCGACCCGTCACTGCTACCGCATGCCGACATGGCTGTAATACATACAAGGCATGCAACTATCATGCACGTTTTCTTAAATTTTTTCATATCGTTCCTTTCCCTGAAAAATGTCATATTCCCAACAGTCAACTATTCATTCTCAGATTTTCTTATTATTTCCTCTATCTGCGCCAGATCATCCGCAAAGTATATTCCCTGCTGCTTTTCCTCTGACGAAAGCCCCTTTTCGATCATGTGGCGCAGCAGCGCCTTCATGTCATCGTAATAGCCGTTGAGGTTATAGAATATGCACGGGCTCGCCGTCTGACCGAGCGATACCATTGACATTATCTCAGATATCTCCTCGAGCGTTCCCGTACCTCCCGGAAATGCGATAAAAGCGTCGCCGAGCTCTATCATCTTTGCCTTGCGCTCTACCATATCCTTTGTGACTATGAGCTGCGTGAGGCCTCTGTACTGAAGCTCCTTTACCATAAAGAAAAGCGGCTCAACGCCTATGACCTTTCCGCCCGCCTCAAGCGTGCTGCGCGCGATCTCACCCATAAGGCCCGTTTTTGAGCCTCCGTAAACGAGAGTATTGCCCTTCTCGCCTATCCGGCGGCCGAGCTCCTGCACGGCTGTTTTAAGCGATGGGTCGTTTCCCTCGCTCGCGCCGAGATATACAGTTATATTCATTTTATGTATTTTCCTTCCATTTTAATCTAATTTAATTTTCACGCTTTCAGCGTCCTTTTTCTTCCGGTACTCAGCAGCCCTTACGTATCCCTCATGATGCATTTTCAGTCCCCCTTCATGATATCGAACTGTCTTTAACGTTTCTTTTTATTATATTACGATTTCAGAAATTTTTTAATACATTAATGTAATATTTTGCTATATGAATATATCAGTTATCTGCTGCGCAGCCAATCTGGGGTGCGCCTGGCGCACGAGCAGGTGGGAAGCCAAAGACAGCGCGGCATTTCACTGCTTTGCCGCGCTGTCGATCATTCGTATATCATATTGTCCGTATTCGTTCCGCATTACTTAAACATTATACGCGCCGCCTCCTTGAGCGCCCTTCTTTCAGCGGAATCGTCGTAGCCGCTCCTTCTGTCGTCTACCCCTTTACCGTATCGATATAAAACAGGCCGCTCCTGTTGCAGTAAAAGAATATCTTTTTTACCATACTCGCCTTGAAACGCGCCTCTGCGTTTCCTTCAGGATAAAGCTTTACCATCTGAAGCCTGTCAGGCGATGCCGCAGCGATAAATGAAATGTAATGTTTCTTTGACATCTCATGCTCTATGCGCACGTAATACTCGTCTGCGTCACGCTCGATAAATATTTTATGCTCCTCGTCCGACGCCTCCGGTTCTTCCGGCTGCAGCAGCACTCCGTGACAGTGTATTACTGACTCTCCCATGCTGTGTATCACGTTTCCGCACACAGGACACGCATAAAATTTTGAACGCAGCATATTTGACGATACGTTTGAATTATTCACCGTCGTCCCCGACATAAGCTCCGGAACAGACACGGAAAAAGCGTTTGCTATCGGCTCTAAAAGCGTGATATCGGGATACCCCTTCCCCGTCTCCCACTTTGAGACTGTCTTATCGCTCACGCCGAGCCTTTCAGCCAGCTGCAGCTGCGTCATTTTGTTCTTTTCGCGCAGTTCCTTTATGACTGCGCCTGTTACGTATTGATTCATTTCTTCTTACCTCCATGACTACATTCTACAGCGCGGCATCCTCGCGGACAACCTACGAAGAGTAGAGTGGCTGTTTTTCCTGTTTTTCCTGTTTTTCCGATTGCTCCATTGACATAAGAACTATCGCTACATACGGACAACAGCTCTCGTAGGACAGACTTCAAGGCAGACGACGTAGTTATCCGCCCTCTTGCACCGCGCTGCTGCCGCACGCTCGGACTGGCATTTTCAAAAACAGCCCGTTCCGTTATATCTCAGATAATGCTCGAGTATATGCAGGAAAATATGCTTAAAAAGTAATGTGATTTCTGTAGTAATACGCTCTTTCCGCGGGGCGGCCGGGCCACCGGACTTAATGCATTTGATTTGCTTGACACTTCGGCATTGCAGTAGTAATATTGTATTTGCTTTTATTCTTTTAATTTAAGTCGGATGCGGAGAGTTATCGAAGTGGTCATAACGAGCTCGACTCGAAATCGAGTTGCCTTAACCGGCACGAGGGTTCGAATCCCTCACTCTCCGCCATATTTTTTCAAGAGCTGTCGCTTCCGCGTCGGCTCTTTTTTATTAATTTTTTTTTAAGATTTTACTCTTCAGAAATTGTTAAGATTTGCCGTTTATACTTTCCTTAAAAGAGGTTTTTCAGAATACAAAAGGGGGAATTTCAAATTGGTATTCAGCAGCATCAGCTTTATCGCTGTATTTTTGCCGGTGGTATTGCTGCTCTATCATGTATGTCCGGCGCGCGGGCGTAATGCACTTCTGGCTCTTGTCAGTCTGTTCTTTTACGCGTGGGGCGAGCCGAAATACGTCCTTGTCATGATATTTTCAACAGTTTTTGATTACATAAACGGGCTCGGTATCGAGCGGATGCAGCAGAAGGGTAAAACGGGACGGGGATTTCTCATCCTGTCGATAGTCGGAAATCTGGCTATACTCGGATTCTTCAAGTATACAGATTTTGCGATAAGCTCTGTGAATAAGCTTGCATCTCTCAGCCTGCCGCTTGCAGGCATAGCGCTTCCGATAGGTATTTCGTTTTATACGTTTCAGACTATGTCCTACTCTATCGACGTTTACCGGGGCGACACTAAGGCACAGCACAATATCATAGATTTTGCGGCATACGTCACGATGTTTCCGCAGCTTATCGCCGGGCCTATAGTCCGCTACCGCACTATAGCCGACGAGCTTGAGGCAAATAAAAAAGGCGGCAGGCGCAGCCTGTGCTCTGAGAATTTCGGGCTCGGCATGCAGCGCTTTATACTCGGACTCGGCAAGAAGGTCCTGCTTGCAAATCAGGCCGGTGCGCTTTGGACTGAGATATCTGCGCTCGATCACCCGTCTGCGGCTGTCGCATGGATCGGCGCGATATGCTATACATTTCAAATATATTTTGACTTTTCGGGATACTCGGATATGGCTATCGGTCTCGGCCGCATGCTCGGCTTTACATTCCCTGAAAACTTCAATTACCCGTACACATGCTCAAGCATAACCGATTTCTGGCGGCGCTGGCACATGACGCTCGGCTCGTGGTTCAGGGAGTATGTCTACATACCGCTCGGCGGCAATCAGCGCGGCATGGCACTTCAGCTCAGAAATATACTGATAGTCTGGATGCTCACAGGACTGTGGCACGGCGCTGCGTGGACATTCGTGTGCTGGGGTCTCTACTACGGCTTCATACTCGTGCTCGAAAAGCTCTTCCTGCTGAGGATGCTCGATAAGATACCGGGCTGGCTGCATCATATATATACTTTGCCTGTAATAGTCATAGGCTGGGTCATATTCGCTTCCGATGATTTCGACATGGCAAAGCATATGCTTTCGGCGATGTTCGGTCTCGGCGGTGCTTCGCTCTTTGACGCTCAGGCGGGATTTTACCTGAGGACATGCGGCTGCATGATGATAATAATGGCAGCTTCTTGTACGCGCGTCCCGCGCATCATCGGCAGCTATATGATACGCGTCGCTGCCGTTCCGGAGCCTGATGAAGGGCCTTGTGACATAGCCCGTATGACGGCTCCTCCTGAAACGGCGCCTGCATACGAAAAGCTCTGCGCCGTATTAAAGAACGCTTACCTGCTTGCCGTGTTCGCGCTCTCGCTGGCGTTCCTCGTGAGCAGCAGCTACAACCCGTTCCTTTACTTCAGATTCTGATACACGACTCGGAAGGCGGTATATATATGAAAGAAAAAAACAACTACACCGGTCTGCTGTTTCTCGTGATATTTCTCGCGCTCCTTCTCATATGCATGTTCTGCCCGAAAAAGGTCTTTTCGGAGAACGAGAACAGAGCGCTAAAGAGCAAGCTTGACGTATCGGCTGAAAATATCCTGAACGACGACTTTGATAACGATGCTGAAACGTATCTGACGGACCAGTTTCCCGGACGCGACCTGATGGTAACAGTAACATCCGACGCGAAGCGATTTATGGGACTAAAGGAGATAAACGGCGTTTACCTTGGCTCAGACGGATATTTGATAACTAAAACCGCTGACGAAGATATCTCAGCCAGGCAGGCCGCAAAAAATACGGCTGCGCTTAAGGGATTTTTTTACAGATGCAGCATTGATCCTGTGAATATAACGGTCTTGCCTGTTCCCGATGCCGGCACTGTACTTACTGACAAGCTTCCTCACGGCGCGACTGAATTTGACGCCGGCAAATGGATGTCTTACCTTGCTGACAGCTTCAGCGGCTATAACTTCATAGACATTCGCGGCGCTCTGTCCTCGCTCAACAGCATGAACGAGCAGGTATTTTACAGGACTGACCATCACTGGACTACTGCCGCGGCGCAGACTGCCTGCAATGAATACATGAATTCCGCGGGAGCTCCGGGGCGCGCCGGCGCGCGCACAGCCTACAGTCTCGTGCAGCTCAGCGATTCATTCCACGGCTCGCTGTATTCAAAGGTAATGTGCAGCGATACGCCTTATGATACCGTAGACGGACCTTCTGAAAACGATATCGGCGCTGTAAACGTCAGTATCATGGGACGCAGCGGAGTTTCTGAGACGCGCGACACATGCTATGACATGACTTTTCTTGATAAAAAAGACAAATACAGCGTGTTTTTTGGCGGCAACTACGGCGAGGTACGTATAGAGACAGCATCGAACAGCGGCAGGCGCGCACTCGTCATAAAAGACTCATTTGCCAATTCATTCGTGCCGTTCATGACGTATGATTTTTCCGAAATCGAAATGATAGACCTGCGTTACTTTACGGGTGACATCGATCAGCTGATAAATGAGCGCGGCATAACTGATATCATAGTACTTTATGAATTATCGAATATTTTAAATGATGAAAATATTACTAAGCTTGCTGATAAATAAGCAGATCCAGGTGTACTGTTCACAAGTAAAGCCGGTATTAATTTACCGTAATTAATTACTGTATATATTTTATATAAATAAAAGGAGAAATATTGAAAATGAAAAACAAAAAGTTAAAACGCGCTCTCGCCTCTGCCCTACTGCTTTCGATAGCCTTACTGGCTGCAGGCTGCGGCGGTTCTTCGGATGACAGCAAGGACGACGGGAAGGTCATAACTGTACCTGCTGTTGACGTTGTGAACAGCATCACCGAGACTATCGGCAATTCCGGTATAGACTCTACCGTTAAGAAGGGCGAAGCTGATTTTGATAACAATTTCAAGGAGCTGTACGGCATAAGCGCAGACCTGATAACTGATGGCGCATTTGCTTATGACAGTACGGGCTCTACAGCTGACGAGATAACAGTCCTCAGAGTCGATAAAAAGGATGACATCGACAAAGTTCAGCAGGCGCTCGAAAAACGCCAGTCTCAGCGTGAGCGCGATTTTAACGGCTATAAGCCTGCGGAAGCAGCAAAAGCGTCTGATGGAATGGTATTCGTCTGCAATCACTATGTATTCCTTGGGATTTGCGATGATTCACATGCTGCCAGGAGCGCTTTTATGAAGTTCATGCAGAGCGCGGCGCAGCAGGATCAGTAATAGAAATTTAAATAATAAAGGTGGTAAAAATGGAAAAATTAAACAAAAGTAATGAAGACATTCAGGGGTTCGCGCCGGACGCGGAAAACGGGGCAGCGAGTGCTGCCGGGGCTTCTATAGCTTCAAATATTGATGCAGGTGTTATTAATAAGAAGAAATTCGGGCCGCTTCATGTTGCGGTGATATGCCTCGCGCTCGTATTCGTGCTTCTTATAGGGCTGCTTGGCTGGCAGATAACGCGCATGAATAAGGTCTACAGCTTTATAGGCGAAAATTCAGGTACGGACCTTGCCGACTGGACGCCTACAGGCATAGTACAGGGCAACCACCCTCTTTATGACGACAGCGCGGTCGTAAAGGCGTACAAAAGTGGCGATGACACTGGCCTGAGCGATAAGGATGCCTATGTCCTCAAGGCTGCAAAATCAGTTATAGACGAGGTAATAACAGACGGCATGACTGACTACGACAAGGAGCTTGCAATATACGACTGGCAATTTGGTTATACCCACTATAATGACACTGCATTTGCCCCTATAGGTTCGAATAATCCGGGTGAATCAGGTGAAGACAGCTCGCAGCCTTTAGGAGGCTCCGCTTCTGAAAGCTCATCTGCTGAGTATAACGCTGATACCGGCGAGGAAATACTTGTTAATACTTCTTCGCAGACTGCGGCATCAGTAACTACCGATGCCGCATCAGGCAATATGAGTCTTGTGGCTGATCAGGCAGCAAAGGATGACCCTATATGCAAGGAAGACCCTTACAAGGAAAATTATGACTATGAGCCTTACGGTGTCCTGAAATACGGCAGCTATATATGCGTTGGCAATGCTACTACATTTAAGCTTTTCATGGATATGCTCAATATACCATGCCAGATAATCCACTCTACAGGTGAGGGCGAGCATGCATGGGATCTTGTACAGATAGACGGTGACTGGTATCATGTAGACGTCACGTTTGACGGTGGTTCAAAGCTTCCTACATATTCTGCTTTTAACGTTCCGGATGACGCGAAGCTTGACGCGGGCTATCCGTGGGATACTACAGAGTTCCCTGCAGCTGATTCAACAAAATACTGTTATGCTGTAAAGAATGCTGTTGAAGTATCCGATATATATGAGCTGCCTTCTATGGTACATACAGCTCTTCAGGAAGGAAAGGGTTCCTTACCGGTAAAATTTGCCTCAAATGTAACAATCACAGAGGATGACCTTTTTGTAATACTTGATCAGATGGCTTCATATTCAAGCGATGCTTATTTCTATGCAAGCAAGGTCGAATATATAACTGACAAACAGGTATATATGCTGCAATTCGATATATACACTGAAGAAACTGATGATGAGGATAACAGCAGCGATGAACCACGATATGATCAGAACAAGATGACTCAAGCTATAGAATACTGCTTTGGTGCTGCCCAGGGCTGATATCGCATATACTGACTAAAGCAAAGTTCTCCAATGTAAAAGACCCTTCCGACAGATTTACTATGATCTGCCGGAAGGGTCTTCTTTTTGATGTATTCAATAAATAAACTTATTTGCAGTTACTTTATTGCAGCGTTCATCTAAAAAATATATTACTCAAGGAAATCTACTCTGCCATTCTCCAAATGATAAATGCCTCCTACTACCTTCAGTCCTATCTCCTCCTCTACCTTATGTATCTCAAGGCTGTGCTCTATCATTTCCATGCTCTGCTTTACATTCAGACAGCATGCCTTGTATTCGTCCTTTTCATCGCCTATAGCGCGCTTTATCTCGTCTGTTATGAACTTTATATATCCCTCGGGATCGCCGTTCATGGCTGCGTCTACAGCACCGCAGTGATTGTGACCAAGTACGAGTATCAGACGGCATCCGAGATGTCCCGCTGCATACTCTATGCTTCCGAGCTGGTGGTCGTCTATTACGTTTCCTGCAAGCCTTATAACGAAAAGATCGCCTATCCCTGCAGAAAATATACTCTCAGGGATAACTCGCGAATCAGAGCAGCCTACTACTATGGCGTAAGGCGACTGACCGTGTATGAAAGTCCTCAGTCTGATCTCAGGCGATATATCGCCCGGTGACTTTACAGTGTCAATATATCTTTCATTGCCTTCTTTAAGTCTTTCTATAGCTTCTTCAGCCGTTATATTTAATGCATGTTCCATATTCAACACCTCTTTCTCTTTTGTCAAGGATTGTATACATTCCTGTATGTAATAAGTTTACACTAACTGTACATCCAATGCAACAAAAAACGACCGCCCCGCGGGTCGCAATGACCTGTAGAGCAGTCGCTTTAAAGCTATTCACTTTTATTATTTACCAATTACTATCTACTGCCTATGCGATCCACAGTTTGCGCAGAATTTACCTTTGTTTACAGCGCCGCACTTGCATGTCCACTCGTCCGCAGGCTTCGGTGAGCCGCATTCGCTGCAGAATTTTCCGCTGTTTACAGCGCCGCAGCTGCAAGTCCACTCAGCTCCGCCCGGAGCAGGAACAGGCTTTGGTTTTGCCGCGCCGCAATTTGCGCAGAAGTTTCCTGTGTTAGTCGCACCGCACTCGCACGTCCAGCTGCCCTGACCCGCAGGAGCCGCTGCCTGAGCCTGCGCGCGCTGCTCTGCCTGCTGCTGACCTGCTGCAAACAGACCGCCTATATTGCTGCCTGCGCCCTGCGCCATGTTCATTCCCATAAACGCGTTCATAGCGCCGCCCTGATTCTTAGCAGCATCCTGCATAGCCTGCGCCTGCGCGCCCGTAAGATGCGCAGCAGCCATAGTCGGATCTCTGAAAACAGCGTTGCGCTGAACTTCCTTGATACGTTCTTCATCTTCATGAGTAGCCGTTACTGAAGAAACGCCGAATGAAACTACTTCGATACCTCTGCGGTCGCGCCATTCGTCGCTGAGCTCTTCGTTGAGCGCCTTCGCTATCTCCTTAGTATGGAGCGGGAGCTCGTCGTACATTATCTTGAGCTGGCCTACCTTTGCGAGCGCAGGCTGAAGCGATGTAAGGAGCTCGCTCTTTATCTGGCTCTCTAATTCCTCGCGACCGTACTCGTACTCTACATTTCCGCAGACATTAGTATAGAAAAGTACAGGGTTTGTTATCCTGTAGCTGTACTCACCGAAGCATCTTATAGAAACTGTCAGCTTCAGACCGATATCGTCGTCGTATATCCTGAAAGGAACAGGATTAGGCGTGCCGTACTTATTGCCCAAGAGCTCCTTTGTGTTTATATAGTAAACGCGCTGGTCCTTAGGAGGCTCGCCGCCGAACGTAAAACGCTTGCCTATGTTCTTGAGCACCTGCGGAACAGTCTCAGAAAGCGAGCCGCAGAATACAGACGGCTCAGTAGACATGTCATAGATGAACTCGCCCGGCTCGTCGCATATATCAACGACCTTGCCCTGCTCTACTATTATCATAGTCTGACCCGTAGCCACCGCGATAACAGAACCGTTTGAAATTATATTATCCGAACCGTGCTTGTTGGAAGACCTTCCCGATACTCTCTTTTCACCCCTTGCCACGAGGACATCCGCAGGAAGAGCCTCACAGTAAAAATAGTCCTTCCACTGATCTGCAGCAACGCCGCCAGCTGCTCCGAGAGCCGCCTTTATTAAACCCATTTCACTACCTCCAAATTAAATTATCAATTAATATCAAATACAATAATTTTTTTAATCTTGCGCAGGCCCGGCCTGCCAGCATTCCGCGCCGCAGCGCGGCACGCGCGTCGTCCCGACAACTGCAGACGACCCGCTAATAAGACCCGCCGCCTCCGCCGTGGCTCCGGCCGCTGGAAGAAACATGCGTAGTAGAACCGCCGCCGCTGCTTGGTGGCGGATTCTTCGGCTTCTCGCGCCTGTCAAGATGGCTGTAAAGGAAAACATCCTGTCTTGTACGCAAGTTAAAGCTGCCCGGCTTCATATATCCGTGAGCGTCAGCCTGCTCTCTCGCAGTGTTCATCTGCTTGACTTTGGAGCGCGTAGATATCGCAGACGCTATGAGCGCTATGATAAGCGCAAGCAATACTCCGAATCCTATAGACGAGCCTGCCTTTTCGCCCGCAGTCAACTCTACATCGTCACTGCCGATATCATAAGGCGTGCCGTCGGCATACTGCTGCAGCAGGTCGTCAGCACCGTCAGCGTAAGCCATGCATGCAGAGTAATAATCGTCGTTCTGAAGCTCCGGGACTATAAGAGACTGCATATGCTCTATGCCGTAATCCGTAAACGCTGTTATTCCCGAGCCGAATGTCGATATCTGATACATTCGCGGTTCTTTTGAAATGTAAAGTAATACACCATCGTCTTCTGTACCCGCACCATAGAAACAGTAATCGTATGTATCATCAGCTGCGGATTCTACGTCGTCGCCCCACATCCGGTCGTCCATTACTACAGCTACATCAACGGCATACTTGTCTCTCAGTTCATCGAGCCTTACTGTCAGGCTGTTTACCTCATCATCGCTGAGATATCCGGCGTTGTCAACTACAGCCGGACTGAAGTAATCCACCTGTTCAGGCTCGTAGCCTCCGTTTACGATGCCGTCTATATTATATATAACGCTCTGACAAGCTCTGTAAACATCGTTATCTGCCAGCTCTGCAGCGGCTATCCCGCTTATCTGAGCAGCTCTGTTGTTCGGAGTAAACAGCGTCGCCGCAGTTCCGTAAGCTCTTACCGTGCTTTCGTGCGTTACTGTATCTATAACGAAAACTACGCCGTTGCCGTCGTTGAAACCGGCTGCGCGGCTGTCTGCTATCTGCGCCTGGTCCGCAGGGTCGGACGCGGAGCTGCTTTCTATATTTATTATAACATTTATTCCGTCATCCTTAAGCCATTCGCATCTCGTCTCTAATATCGTCTGCTGGTCGGCAGCCAGGCTGCCGCTCGCGTCAAAAATGTATTCGTTCTGTGCAACACCCGCCGCAGGCTCTGCAAATACGGACATCGGCATCAGGAGTACCAGCGCCATTACAGCCGCTAAGATAACAGCCGTTCTTTTTCTTACATTTATATTATTCACAGCGCTCACCTCCTACAGAAAGAAATACATCACAGCGGAAATAACTACTGCGCACGGTACGAAGAACTTCAGGAATGTTTTTCTGAAATGCTTCTTTTTCTTGCTCTTGTCTATCGGGTACTCGCCTACGACCTTTCCTGTCTGGCCGTTTACGGCGTATTTGTAATTCTGTCCGTTGTACTTTATATTGAGCATCCAGACAGGCAGCAGCGAATATCTGACCTTGCCCTGAGTCGTCTGAACGTTTGTAAACTCAGGCGTTACTATCTGGTAGCCCGCAGTCGTGTCGCGGAATATCTCTGTAGTCGAGTTTTCTACGCGCCTGTTTGCTCTGCCGACCGAGTCCTCTACTGAAACATCGTACTTATCTGCGAGGTATCCTGAAAGGTAGCCTGCGTTGAAATTCACAGCTTTTGAGTAATCGAACGGCTCCAGCGCATCCATGTACGCGTCATCTGCCTTTATCGACGCGTCTACAGGGATGTTCATGTAGCTCACCGAGCCGCCGCGCAGCAGCCTGTAGTAATCTGTCTGCTTGTAGTCGTACTTACTGTCGCTCCACACGCGGACGTTCTGCGCGTTGTACGTTATCATCGCGTTGCAGTCGCAGTCAAACGTCCAGAACGGTACATATACGCCTGCCATTTCCTGTAAACGCTTGTGGTCCTTGAATTCATCAGGTATGAACGGCTTTTTCATCGCGTCGGCTTCGAAAAGCTCGACGGCCTTCTTTTTTTCTATCTCGAACGGTATGACGAAATCCGGCTGAAACGCACCGTCAAACACGCCCTTTACGATAGTAGAATTGCCGCAGTACGGGCATACTGTAGAGCCCATAGTGTCATCGCCTGTTATCTCTGCGCCGCATGACGGGCACGAATACGTGGCTAGATTTTCCGCATCAGCAGGCTCAAAATGCCTCGGCGCATAGCTTCCCCAGTCGAACTTCGACTCAGACTTCGCTGTATTTACAGTTTCGTCCATCATTTTCAGCGTCTCTGCGTCATAATCGTTGCCGCACGAGTCGCAGTGCAGCGTCTGTTTTGCGCCGCTGAAAACGAGCGGCGATCCGCAGGCAGGGCACTTGTAGTTACGGACATCATCCATAGACCTTTATCCTCCGTTTTTTTAACATGGTCTGCTTCCCGCGGGGCGGCCGGGCCGCCGGGTCGAAAGCATTAAAATATTCTGCATGAAAATTTTATTTACATAAATATATTAGTATATTCATATACTACTTATTCATACATTTATATAATACTATGACCCGCAGTGCGACTGCAATATATTTGCTGCGGTAATACGATTTAATACATCACATCAGATAAAGGCTACCATATATAATGGTAATGTAATTATTCCGTCCTCACTCACACCTATGTTGCTGTCTGCGAACTTATATCCATGATCGATCTCCTTGTTTTTTTTCATCAGTGACCTCAGCGAATTTGCTCGCTCATTTCCACTCTTGACCTCGATAGGCACTGCCCTTCCGTCCTTTTGAATTATCATGTCTATCTCTTTTTTCGACGTCTCATTTTTATAAAAATACAGCTTGTAGCCTTTTTTATAAAGAGCATCTGCTATCGCACATTCAAATATACCGACTTTTGAATTTCCTGTCAGAGTGTTTTCAACAATATGCTGCTTTAACGAAAAATCCTTCATCGCCATCAACAGCGACAGATCTGTTGTGTACGCCCTGAAAAAATCTTCTCTTGCATAATCATCCAGATCAAATCTGACATCTGTCACACGCTTGCACAGATGTACCATATCTGCACGGAGCAGCCATTCGATACTTGAAAAATATTTTTGCGCTCTGCCGCCGTGTTCAACTTCTTTATATTGAAATTTATGGTTTTCTTTATCAAGAAGCTGCTTTGCAAGAGAAAGATAACATTTTTCAGCCTTGACCTTTTCTTCCGCAGTTGCGTAATGCGCTATATCATGTTAATGTGACTTTTTATATCGGTGTAAAGAAAGGAATTTGCGGGGCCGCCGGGCGGCCGCTCGTGTGAGCCCTTATTACTCATTTAGTATTTATTTAGTATAGTTGTTTATTTTTATATTCTTTTAGGCTATATCGCTTTAATGCATAACCGCATGCTATTATAAAAGTAAAAAATAAAACTTATCCCAACACGATAGATTTTGCAAAATGCATAATTTTCCCTTATAATAAGAATGTTATTGTATTGATGCAATGCGATGCATCGATAAAAAATAGGAGGTTTTAATAAATTATGAAACGCGAATCTTTTGGATCACGTATCGGCTTCATCCTGGTGTCCGCAGGATGTGCCATAGGACTGGGAAATGTATGGAAATTCCCGTACATGTGCGGCGCTTACGGAGGCGCTGTCTTCATCCTTATCTATCTGCTGTTCCTCGTAATACTGTGCCTGCCGGTGCTCGTATGCGAGTTCGCCGTCGGGCGTGCGAGCCGTATGAGCGTGGCAAAGAGCTTTGATACGCTCGAGCCTGCCGGGACGAGATGGCATCTTATGAAGTATATCGGTATGATAGGCTGCTACCTGCTCATGATGTTCTATACGATGGTAGGCGGCTGGATGCTCTACTACTGCTTCCGCAGTCTGCGCGGCGACTTTACCGGCGCTTCTACAGAAACGATACAGCAGTACTTCGGTGACATGCTCGCAGACCCTGGAACTATGATATTCTGGACTGTACTCATCTGCGTTATCGGCTTCAGCGTCTGCGCTATCGGCCTGCAGAAGGGTATCGAGCGTATCACTAAGGTAATGATGACTCTGTTATTTATAGTCATGATCGCGCTCGCTATTCGTTCCGTAACTATGCCGGGTTCAGGCGAGGGTATCAGATTCTACCTCGTGCCGGATATCGACAAGATGCTCGAAACAGGCATAGGCAATGTACTCTTCGGCGCTCTCAGCCAAGCGTTCTTTACGCTTTCCATCGGTATCGGCGCTATGCTGATATTCGGAAGCTACCTCGACAAGTCAAACAGGCTTGCGGGCGAGGCTATAAGCATCGGAGTACTTGATACGTTCGTTGCTCTGACAGCAGGACTTATCGTTATCCCGTCATGCTTCGCTTACGGCATACAGCCTGACGCGGGACCGAGCCTCGTATTCATCACGCTGCCTAATATCTTTGCTCAGATGACTGCTGGCGGCTTATGGAGCGCTCTGTTCTTCCTGTTCCTGACATTTGCGGCGCTCTCGACTATCATCGCCGTATTTGAGAACCTTGTAGCCATCAATATGGATATGTTCGGCTGGTCAAGAAAAAAGAGCACTCTCGTATGTGCAGTACTGATAATCATACTGAGCATGCCTTGCGTTCTCGGCTACAACATCCTCTCAGGCGTTCAGCCTCTCGGCGAGGGCAGCACCATCATGGATCTCGAGGACTTCCTCGTATCTAACAACCTGCTTCCGCTCGGCAGCATGGGCATACTTCTTTTCTGCACACGCAAAAACGGCTGGGGTTGGAACAACTTCAAGAAGGAAGCAGATACAGGAAACGGTATCAAGCTTCCGTCATTCATGCGTCCGCTCATGTCTTACATAATCCCTGCAGCGATCATGATAATATTCCTGAAGGGCTATTATGATAAGTTCAGCGGTCAGGGTACAGCGCTCTTTATCACATGGATGACTATCGGCATACTTCTCCTTGCTTTCGTACTCTTCTGCGCACTCAGCGGCAGCAAGAATACTCACAAGGATGCCGATAAATAACGTAGCGCCAGATGTCCCCCGCCTCTATAGGCGGCGGATTCCATTCCCGAGTTTCGGTGGCTAATAATAATCTGCCACCGAAACCCGGGCGGAGCAGAAGCTCCGCTTTATACTAATGAACTGCCTGCATATATGTCCGAATATGCAGGCAGTTTTCTTTTGCCCCTTTCGAACGTCACCGTTCAGACATGCGCCCGGCGCATACATAAAAAATCGCTGACAGGATAATTACCCGTGTCAGCGATTCCATATTTTTTATCTTATTTCTGTTTTTCAGACTTTTTATTTTTCAAGCCTTTTTTTATTTCTCGAGCCTTGCATGCGATTCTTCGACTACAGCCTTTGCCTGCTCGCTGAAGCTGTCAAAATCAAACGTCTCAGTGTCGCCCTTTCTCAGATGCATAAGGTACTCTATATTTCCCTTTGCCCCGGAAATAGGCGAGAATGTTATAGCCTGCGGTACAAGACCGTTTTCTGTCGCATATCCCGCTACATTCTGTATTACCTCGAGATGCACGGCAGGATCCTTTACTATGCCCTTCTTGCCGACCTGGCTGCGTCCCGCTTCAAACTGCGGCTTTACCAGACAAGCTATATCGCCGTCGTCCTTAAGCAGCTTTACGGCTACAGGGAACATCAGCTTAAGCGATATAAAAGAAACGTCTATGCTTATCAGATCCATCCTGTCCGGTATTTCCTCAGGATCGAGATATCTGAAATTGCACTTTTCCATGTTTACGACGCGCTCGTCTGTACGCAGCTTCCAGTCAAGCTGACCGTAGCCTACATCGACTGAGTATACTTTTACAGCGCCGTTCTGCAGCATGCAGTCTGTAAATCCGCCTGTAGAAGCGCCTACGTCCATGCCTACGGCGCCGTTCAAATCGAGCCCGAATACTTCTACAGCCTTTGCGAGCTTAAATCCGCCGCGCCCTACGAACGGACACGCCTCGCCTCTTACCTCAAGCTCGGCGTCAACGTCTACCGGAGTTCCCGGCTTGTCGTATATCCTTCCGCCGATATAAACGCAGCCTTCCATGACTGCTGCCTTCGCCCGTTCACGAGACGGGTAATATCCTCTGCTCACGAGGAGCACATCAAGCCTTTCCTTCAATTATATTCCTCACTCTGCCTGCGATGCCCTCCGCGTCAAGCTCGTATCTGTGCTCAAGCTCTGCCTGAGTACCCTGAGATATGAACATATCCGGCCAGCCCGCCTTATATACCTTAACATTTTCATCAGCCGCGAATATCTCTTCCATGGCGCTTCCGTAGCCTCCGACAGTCACGTTGTCCTCTACAGTGAGCACGCATCCTGTTTTTTCTGCGGAGCTTTTATATACAGCCAGCGCGTCAGAGCGCACAGGACGTATTATCCTCGCATCTATGACATCGCAGCTTATATTGTAATTTTTTTCAAGTATCTCGGCTGCCCTTAGACATACAGCCGTCATCTTGCCCTCTGCGGCAAGCGTTATATCGCTGCCGCTTTGCACGACGCGCGGAACAGGCTCCCACGGAGCTCCCTCCGTTTTTGCCCCTTCACCTGATACATTTTCAACAGCGCCGCCGCGCGGGTATCTTATCGCGCACGGACCGTCATGCTGCATCGCATGATCAAGCATCGCCTCAAGCTCCCGCCTGTCAGACGGCGCGAGAAGCGTCATATTAGGCATATGCCTCAGATAAGACAGATCGAATACCCCGTGATGCGTTTCTCCGTCAGCGCCTACGATGCCCGCTCTGTCGAGACAGAATACTACAGGTAGATTCTGCATGCAGACGTCTATAAGTATCTGGTCGTAAGCCCTCTGCATAAAAGTCGAGTAAATAGCGACTACAGGCTTCATCCCGCTCGCCGCAAGCCCGGCGGCAAATGTCACCGCATGCTCCTCCGCGATACCTACGTCAAATATCCTGTCCGGATATAGCTTGGCAAATTTTGCCAGTCCGGCACCGTCTACCATTGCAGCGCTCACTGCGACAATGCTCTTATCTGCTGCCGCCATAGAACAGAGCTTTTCACCGAAAACATCGGACCATGTCTTTCCGTTTCCTTTTGAGCGTACAGCGCCCGTTTCAGGATCGAACGGCGATACGCCGTGGAACTTGTCGGGGCTCTGCTCAGCAGGTCTGTAGCCCTTGCCCTTTGTAGTCATACAGTGAACAAGCACAGGCTTTTTTGTAGACTTTGCCAGCTGCAGTACTTCTATAAGCTCCTGTATGCTGTGTCCGTCAACAGGACCGAGATATACAAATCCCAGCTCTTCGAACAGCACGCCCGGAACTACCATATATTTAACAGCGTCCTTCATAGACTCAAGGCCGTTTGCGATAGCCCCGCCTACTCCCGGTATCTGCTTAAGAGCATTTTTAAGATTATGCTTGAAGCTTGTATATTTATCCGATGTACGCAGCTTTCCGAGATGCTGCGACATGCTTCCGTGATCCTTTGATATTGACATGGCATTGTCGTTTAAAATGACAATAAGGCTGCTGTCCATAACTCCGGCATTATTGAGCGCTTCATAAGCCATACCGCCTGTAAGAGCGCCGTCACCTATTACGGCTACGACAGAATTATCGCCGCCTCTAAAATCGCGCGCTGCAGCCATGCCGAGCGCCGCCGATATCGAATTACTGCTATGCCCCGTATCAAACGTATCGTATTCACTTTCGTTACGCTTCGGAAACCCGCTCAGACCGTCAAGCTGTCTGAGAGTCGGAAACTCCGCGGCTCTGCCTGTAAGCATCTTATGTACGTATGACTGATGTCCCACATCCCATACGATTTTGTCCTCAGGCGTATCAAAAACGTAATGCATCGCCACAGTAAGCTCAACTACACCAAGATTTGACGCAAGATGGCCGCCTGTCTCCGAAACTGACGATATAAGCTTTTCTCTTATCTGAGTGCACAGAAGCTCCATTTCATGCACGCTCATCTTTTTTATATCTGCCGGATAAATTCCTTCATTTAAATCTCTCATGATATGCTACTTACGTTCAGTAAAAACTGAAATGATCTTTCCTATAACTGTTACTATTTCCTTCGACCTTCCGATTGCTATATCCTTTCCCATTGCCTTGCCGCCTATAGTTCCGGCGGCCACAAGGCCGCTCAGTATCATCGAAAATACTGCAGCATCAATGAACTCTACGCTGCCGCCTATCTGCGCTACTATGAACGCAGCCGATGTACCACTTATAATACCGCACGTATCACCTATAACGTCGTTAAAAAGATTAGACACTCGCCCCGCGTTTTTTATAAGCATAAGCGAGCTTTTAGCTCCCTTTATCTTTGACGATGCCATTGAGTTAAACGGTCTCTCATCTGCGACCGTCACCGCGACACCGAGCATATCGAATATTATACCTATTACTATTATAGCTATAAGTATAATAAATGCTATAACAGTAGTTGATTTTTTAAGAAGCATGTCTGAAAACATGCTCATAAAGACTGACAGGAAGAACGCAAAAAACGTTATGCTTATCACCCATTTACGTCGGACTCTGTCCGCATCCTTTTCTTTTCCCTTTTTCAATTAAGACCACCCTTTTCAAAAAAGCCCTCCGGCACATATGCCTTAGGCTGTAATATTTTAAGCATTAAAAAAAGTGGACGATACTCGTGTAAACTTTACGGCATAGGTCCGGTAAGTTTTCCTGCAGCACTGCTGGTCCGTCGCCGGATCAGCGGTTTCCCTTTAAAGCGCTGCCCGCAGCGTTGCCGTTTGCGGAACCGGATTGCCACTTAGTCCGTACTGCAATCCACGGGTATCATACAGTCTAGGAGATTTCCTCAACAGTATTGTCTGTCCTTATCCTCTTTTGCATCGCAGGTTTCATACAGCGATCAACGCATCGCGCCCGGCCGTGGCATGATACGCTATTGCTCTGTAATTCCCCCGCAACACTCAAGGCAGGCTACGCTTACATCCGATCTGATCATCCGGCCTCATCGGCTCGAACTCACGCCGGGTTTCAGGTTTTCTTTCTTACAGACGGTAAAACCGCATGCAAGCCTCCACGGCAGAAAGGGTTCACGCCCATATGCCATTACGGATCGCCCTTAACTGCCTTTCTCCCTGAGAATGCCCCCAACTGGGCGTCAGCGGCAAAAACAAGGAGCTTCATCGATGTGCCCTTTGACGGATTTTTAGCCCCGTCTTCAGGACAGACAAATTCTGACTAGAATACTGCGCCACTTATCAATATATTTTATGATATACGGTTCTGCAGGTCAAGAGCAAGTTTTTCAAGGAAACTATCGCTCAGATTGCAGCGTTTCAACACATTTACTGCAGCCTTAGTCTCTTCGTCAGCAAACTCATATGAACGTTCAAGACCGAATACCGCAGGATATGTCAGCTTTCCGAGCTCCTCATCCATGCCTGTTTTCTTTCCGAGCTCCTTTTCGTCTCCGATAACGTCCAGTATATCATCCACTATCTGGAAAACGAGACCGATCTTTTCTGCATACTCTGTAAAAGCATCAAGCTTATCATCAGCAGCTCCGCCTATCACAGCTCCCGCTCTTACAGCAGCGCGTATAAGCGCACCTGTTTTATTTCTGTGTATATATCTGAGCGCTTCAGGCTTTTCTTCATCTGACAGCTCACAGTATCTTTCTCTGTGTTCCTCAAGTCCGCCGCCCGTCATCATTACATCAGCAGTCTGACCGGCTACCATCCCGCGCACGCCGGCGGCTCTCGATATCTCATAAGCCGCCGCTAACTTCCTTCCACGCACAGACGAATCCTTTTCTGACATAACAGCTTCGAGCATTACATCCATGCCTGAATTCAGCAGACCGTCACCGGCAAGTATCGCTATATCATCCCCGAATACCTTATGATTTGTAGGCTTTCCGCGTCTGAGGTCATCGTTATCCATAGAAGGATGATCGTCATGTATGAGCGAGTACGTATGGATGAACTCTATAGCACACGCAAACGGTATCGCGTCCAACGCATCACCTCCCGCAGCCTCGCATGCCGCAAGCAGCAGCACCGGTCTCAGACGCTTTCCTCCTGCGTCAACGCTGTATTTCATAGCGTCGCGAAGTATTCCTGAACGCTCGTCAACATCAGGTATATATTCCTCCAGATGCTTTTCGACTATACCCTTCAGCCTGTTGTATTCTTTTTTATATAAACTGCCGTCGGCAGTATTTTTTTCTGAATTATTACTCATTTACCTGAAACTCCTTTACAGTGCCGGTTTCCTTATCGTATATCTGTATAAGCTGTTCAGCGTCTTTAAGTATCCTGCTGCATATGTCATAATACTTTCTTCCGTCGCGATAGCATTCTATTGCCTTTTCAAGCGGAACATCATCGCTTATTATCGCGTTTGCAGCCTGCTCAAGCTTTTCATAAGCTTCTTCAAATGTCAAATCTTCAGTTTTTTCCGTTTTCTTTTTCACTGCCATATCCTGTCACTCCTATTATATCGGCTGTTGCCTCACCGCCGCGCATGTGGACTGTAACGCTCATGCCGTCTGTAAGCTGCTTCGCGTCTGAAATTATACCGCCTGACATTGCATCCCGCACGACTGCATACCCGCGGTTTATTATACGCTGCGGGTCACCCGCATCGAGCATAACTCCGAATTTCTCGACTGAAGCCGATGCAGTCTTTATCCTGCTTTCAATACCGTTTTTCATACTGTCAGCCAGTCGTTCTGTCATATGAGAGGCATCTGTTATACGCCTTGAAAACATCATAGACAGCATCTGCGGCGCATAACTCTTAAGCGACTCTGACTTCATTTCCTTCATTCTGTTGAGCCGTGATGACATAGCGGCAATAACGCTGTCCAGCTCATCACGCAGCCTGAACGTATCAGGCGCAGCCATAGCAGCTGCAGCTGTCGGCGTCTCCGCTCTCATATCCGCCACGTAATCAGATATGGAAAAATCTATCTCATGTCCTACAGCAGATATTACAGGAATATCTGACTCGTATATGCTGCGAGCTACTATTTCTTCATTGAACGCCCACAGCTCTTCAAGCGAGCCGCCTCCGCGTCCTACTATCATGACGTCTGTATCACCGAATCTTGAATTTACATCGTCTATCGCCGCAGCTATCTGTGCAGCCGCTCCATCGCCCTGTACGAGGCACGGATATACCATTACATCAACGACATTGTTGTGTGACCTTATTATTTTCAGGATATCTCTGACTGCCGCTCCCGTAGGCGACGTTATAACGCATATTTTCTTTGGAAACGAGGGAATCGGCTTTTTATGAGCGGCGGCAAAAAGTCCTTCTTTTAACAGCCGTTCATACATTGCTTTATAAGCAAGCGCAAGCCCACCCTCGCCTGCTACCTGAACGTCACGAACGGTAAGCGAATAATATCCGCCCCTTTCAAAAACAGAAATATACCCTGCAGCCACGACCTCCATACCGTCAGCAAGCTGAAAGCGCATACTTTCTGAGATGCTTGCAGGCATAAAGCAATTCACCTTGCTCGTATCATCCTTAAGCGTAAAATATACATGACCTGAGCTATGATATTTCAGATTTGATATCTCGCCTATGACAGAAACATTTCCGAGTATCGGGTCTGTCTGCATAACGCGCCCGATATATTTATTTAATTGTGAAACTTTTATAGGCTTCAGCGCCATTGTATCACCATCCTGCCCGCAGTCTCGGCGCCAGGCACGCCGCATCCCGCAGTTTTAAAATCTTATTTAGAACTTTATACCCCATGTAGCGCGAGCCTTAAGCACCGCAGCGTGCTCCTCTTCATCGAGCACATGAGCAGGTATAGGAGCTTCGCCCGTCAGTATCAGCAGATTAGCGTAATACTCTGTAGTCTCCATCCTGTAATAAGCCTGTACAAGGCTTTCGCCCCATGTCAGCACTCCGTGATTAGCCAGCAGGCACGCAGCATGTCCCTTAAGATAAGGCACGATAGTCTCAGCGAGCTCAGGCGAACCCGGAACAGCGAACGGCGCACACGGTACAGTGCCAAGGCTGAGTATAGCCTCAGTTACCACAGGCGTGTCCATATCCTTGCGAGCGCACGCAAACGCCGTGCTTACAGGCGGATGCGCGTGAACGACAGCGTTCATCTCAGGACGCTCGCTGTAGACCTTAAGATGAAGCTTGACTTCGGACGAGCATTTATAGCCTTCGTTCGCTTCTATTATATTGCCTTCCGCATCTACCTTTATGAGCATTTCTTCCGTAAGAAATCCCTTTGAAACGCCTGACGGAGTCACCCAGAAGCCGTCCTCGCTCGAACGGCAGCTTATATTTCCGTCGTTTGCCGCGCAGTACTTCTGCTCGTACATGCGGCGTCCTATCTCTATTATCTGACGCTTAGCCTCCGCGTCGTCAGGCAATGTCTTCATTTTCTGTATCTCGTTCATCAATAATTACCACCCTTCAATTTTAGAGCTTCTTTTTTTTCATCAAGCATCTTTTTCAGCTCGCTGAGCGACTTGTCATAAGGCGGGTACATGATGCCGTACTCCGTGATTATGCCCGTTATAAGCGAATTGTCCGTAACGTCGAACGCCGGATTGTAAGTTTTCACCGCCTCAGGCGCCATCGGCTCGCTGTACCAGAGCTTCTTTATCTCGTCACCGTCGCGCTCCTCTATAACTATATCATCGCCCGCAGCCGTTTCAAAATCTATCGTTGACGTAGGAGCTGCTATATAAAATTCAACGCCGTAATGCTTTGCAAGTATCGCGACTCCCGACGTTCCTATTTTATTTGCCGCATCTCCGTTCGCAGCCACTCTGTCGCATCCCGTTATGACAGTCTGTACCCAGCCCTTTTTCATTACTGAAGAAGCCATATTGTCGCATATGAGCGTCACGTCCATGCCCGCCTCGGACAGCTCAAACGACGTAAGCCTCGCTCCCTGAAGCAGCGGTCTTGTTTCATCCGCGAATATCCTGAAATCGTACCCGCGCTCATGTCCGAGATACATAGGCGCAGTCGCCGTACCGTATCGTACGGTAGCCAGATGCCCCGCGTTGCAGTGCGTCAGGATGCTCTGCCCTTTTTTGAGCACCGTAAGCCCGTACTCGCCGAGCTTTCTGCACACTTCTATATCCTCGTCACGTATAAGCTCCGCTTCCTTTTTCAGCCCGGCAGTAACAGACCCGATAACAGATCCAGCCGTGGCACCCGCCGTCCCGGCAGCACAGGCGCTCACACGCAGCGCGTCAGCCTTTGCGACCATCCTGCGAAGCGCCCACTTAAGATTTACAGCCGTAGGGCGCGCAGCCTCAAGGTAATCGGCAGCCTCATGAAGTTCATTCATAAAGCTGTCAATAATTTCATTATCAACTGTATCATCAGATCCGGCACAAATACCCCCGTCACCGCTGCCGTCACCGGCAGAGTACCCTGCGCAGATGCCCTGCACAACCACCTGTAAGCCTATCGCAGCTGCTACGCCTATGGCAGGAGCGCCACGAACGCGCAGCATGTATATAGCCTCGCGTATGTCCTCCTTAGAACGCAGCTCAAGGAATTTCATCTTCCCCGGAAGCAGCGTCTGATCTATTATCCTGAGCGCCGTACCATCAGCCGAATAATCTACAGTATTGAAATCAAGTCCCTTTTTATTTTTTTCTTCCATTTTAATGCTCATGCTCCTCACTGCCGTCATGACCGCATATCTCATCTATATCGACAGCGCTCTGATCATGCTGAAGCTCACCTGAAAGATACGCTTCAACAGCCGCGTCAGCGTTACCATGTGCGCCGGCGCACAGCATCAGTCCCGATATTACTATTGCATTGGCAGCGCCCGGCTTTATATGACCGCATATCAGGACCTCAGCGCCGTTTCCGAAAAGTACGGGCGCGATCATGGAATGACCCGGATTTTTCATCTCAATTATTTCTGTCGATGCAACAGCACCGTTCTCGATATTATAGAACTTTACTGCGGTAGCCATTCCGAAATGCTGGTATATACTTCCATTTTCTTTATCATAAGTTACAGCTATATTCATAATTTTTCCTCCTCCGACGGCAAGACTACAGGCCTGCCTTAACTATAGCGATAAAATTATGCATAAGGTCGGCATTGTTAAAAAATACCTGAGCCTGCGTGTCTCCGCCGCCTCCCTTGCCGCCTGCACCTACAGCATATTCCCTGACGAGCGCGCCGCACTTCATCCTGCTCTTTCCGCTGTGCGTCATGAAAACACACAGATCGGACATTGAAGAAAGCACTACAGGCAGATCTGTCATATTTACGAGCTTCTTTGCCACCTGCCTTAAATCATCTATCTGAGCCTTTTCCAGCTCACCTAGAACGATCTTATCAGCGCCCTGTATGAACTCTGCCGCCCTTATGTCAGCCAGTGCATCCTTCAGGCGGTTCATTTCGCGGCGTATCTCATCGTTCTTTGCGTCAGCCGCCTTTATCTTGTCAAGCAGCGTAAGCTCGTCAGCCGAATATTTTTCATCGAGCACCGCCATTACGTTGTGCTTCTGGCGGTAATCATCGAGCGCCCTGCGCCCGCACTTGAAATGTATGCGCGTCATTCCTTTGTATTTTTCAGTCTTTATAAGCTTTATGACGCCTATCTGCGATGTATACGAGGGATGCGGGCAGCAGCAAGCCACACAGTCAACGCCCGGGATAGTCACGACAGAAATGTCCTCCTCAGCCTTGAGCTCCTTTCTCAGCGGCAGCTTCGCAGCCTCCTCCGCGCTCGCTATCACAGTCACCTGAACAGGCAGCGCACGGTACACGACATCATTTGCCATCAGCTCTATATGATCCAGCATCTCCTGAGTTATCTCCTTTGAGTCGATATCAAACGTTGCCGAATCCTCTCCCAGATGAAATCCTTTATTATCCAGATCGTATTCACTTTTAAAAAGCCCTGAAAGAATATGCTCGCCCAAATGGTTCTGCATATGGTCGAATCTGCGTTCCCAGTCGAGCGCCCCGCGCACACGCATTCCGGCCTGCAGGCCGACCATGTTTCCGTCGTTGTCGAGCTCGTGCGTTATTATCCCGCCCTTTTCATGAACAGCGGTCACATTCACGCCGCCGAGCGTTCCCAGATCATAAGGCTGACCGCCCGCATCCGGCGCAAACGCAGTCGCATCAAGCACCACGCTTTTTCCGTCCTCTGAAACAGATATTATCTCTGCTTCAAATTCCTTCATATATCTGTCTTCCTGATAAAGCTTTATTGTATGTTCCATACTTTTGACCGACCTTTCCGGCTTCATAGTGCCTTTTAATTTTATCTGTTTATTTGTAATGTTTTACAATTAATATTTTTAAAAATCCGCCGGTCAGACCGGCACACACCTTTTTATTACAACTATCCCTTGAATTCCGACAGCGGTATCATATCATTGCGGCCTTCAAGATAATACATTTCCATACGACGGTAAGCCCACTGCGGTCTGCTGTACTCTACGCCCGCAAACCTGCAGAGCTCTTCTGCGAGAGTTTCCGGGTTGAGATTTCCGCGGCTCCCCGTAGCGAGCATCATTGAAAAAAGCAGTCCGGCGCCCGTTTTTACAGTCGTTACCGAGCGTATATGCGGTCTTATGTCGCTCTCTATATTTTTCTTCTTTTTCTTTGAAAATTTTACAGTTATTATCTTTTCCTGCTGCATGAATGGCTTCACTGCGCCCTCAAGCTTCTGCGCTGCGTCAGCGTCACCGCTGAAGAGGAGCTTATACGACGCAAAATCAAGCGCGGCTGCCACTGCGGTCTTTGACGTCTCGGCAAGGCGCCCGCACGATGTTATTTCAATGCCGTCAGGCATTATAGCATTGAGCCTGTCCTTTATTTCAGCTTCATTATATTCCGGCTCAGTCTCTATTTCCATGTATTCACCGCTGCTCTCAAAGCCGAGCGACAGCGGCAGCGCAAAGCCTACCTTAGCATGCGGGTTGTAGCCCTGCGAATAGCTGAGCTTTATGCCCGCGCGCTTGAATGCACGCTGAAAAAGGCGCAGCACATCAAGATGCGAAATATATTTCAGACGTTTTTCCTTTGTAAATTTAAGTATATATCTTCCCATAATACAGTCAACGCCCCTTTCCTTAAGCCTGCTGCTGCGCAGCGTCGTTTCTCATGGCAGCGCCCGTTTTGTAATTCTCACTCTGTTCATAAACAGGACACTCAACAAAGCGCTTTATGCCGCAGCCCGTACAGCCCTGCCTGCAGTCGAGAGTAACGACCTCCTTCATAGCGCGGTCATACTCAAGCAGCATGTACTTCTTTGTAACGCCGCAGTCTATGATATCCCAGGGCAGGTATTCGTCACGCCCGCGCACGCGCTGAGTGTAAAACTCAGGAACTATTCCTGTGTCAGCAAAAGCCTGCAGCCATTTTACGTAGTCAAAATGCTCGCTCCATCCGTCGAAACGACAGCCGAGCTCGAAAGCTCGCACAAGTGACTTACATACGCGCCTGTCGCCGCGCGCAAACACAGCCTCAAGGAAGCTCGTGTCAGTGCCGTGATACTGGAGATTCGCGCTCTTTACCTTTCTGAAGCGTTCCATCAGGTATTTATGCTTCCTGTCGAACTCCTCAGGCGTATCCTGCGCCACCCACTGGAAAGGCGTCTGCGCTTTAGGCACAAAGTTAGAAACGCTCGCCGTAACGTTGAAGCGGCCCATATTTGCGCCGTTTTCCCTGGCAATATTTACTATCCTGCGGGCTATTTCCACGATGCCGTCAAGGTCCTCGTCAGTCTCGCCCGGCAGACCTATCATGAAATACAGCTTTATATTATTGTAGCCGAGCTTTATGACGCGCTCGGCAGCCATGTTTATATGCTCGTCCGTTATAGACTTGTTGATTATATTCCTCAAACGCTGCGTTCCTGCTTCAGGCGCAAACGTAAGGCCTGTCTTTCTGTACTCCTGTATCTCCTGCAATACTTTAAAAGAGAAAGAGTCAAGACGCAGAGATGGCAGCGAAAGACCCGCCTCGCGCGCCGCGCATGCAGACATAAGCTCTGTTACAAGAGGCTCTATCTCAGAATAATCGCTCGTAGAAAGCGACAGCAGCGACATTTCATCATATCCTGTATTTTCCAGCTGGCGCTTTGCAAAATCAACGACTACGCTGCGCGAACGTTCGCGCACAGGTCTGCATATTATTCCCGCCTGGCAGAAACGGCAGCCGCGCGTGCAGCCCCTGAAAAGCTCTATAACAGAACGGTCATGTACTACGTCTACAAATGGAACTACAGGCTCGAGCGGATAAGAAACATTGTCGAGATCAATAACTATGCGCTTCACTACCTTGTCAGGCGCTCCCTCAAAAAGCTTCTTATGGCCCGTCATACGGCCCTCATCGTCGTACTGCGGCTCATAAAAAGAAGGCACGTAAACGCCGTCTATGCCTGCAAGCCTTTCAAGCAGCTCCCTTTTGCTCGCTCCCGCAGCCTTACATTCCTTTATGACCGCCGCAGTCTCAGCAAGCACGTCCTCGCCGTCGCCGAGCATAAAATAGTCTATGATGTCAGCAAGCGGCTCAGGATTGAACGAACAGTTGCCGCCCGCGGCGATAACAGGCCATTCCTCGCCACGCTCGCTGCTAAGGAGCGGTATGCCCGCAAGGTCGAGCATGTTTAATATATTTGTAAACGAAAGCTCGTACTGCAGCGTAAAGCCCAGCACATCCATTTCAGCTGCGGGCTGCTTTTTTTCTATGGTAAAAAGCGGTATAGACTCAGCGCGCATTATCTGCTCCATATCGTCGGCAGGCGCGAAGAGTCTCTGACAGTAAACACCCGGCTGTTCATTTAAAACGTGATATATTATCTGAAGTCCCAGATAAGACATTCCTATCTCGTACATGTCAGGAAAGCAGAAGCCGAAATTCAGCTCGCTCTTATCGGGATCCCTGTCAACCGAACGCAGCTCGCCGCCCATATACGTCGCAGGCTTGTTCACTCGCATCAGCACGTCTTCCACTTTATCATTAAGATCTGTATATATTTTTTTATCAGAATATTTCATTTAGTTCCCTTTCGAATATATATAAAAAGTAAAATGCATCTACCACCAGTATTACATTCATAATATTATATTGTACCAAGTACAGGCCCAAAAAGAAAACAGAAACTGCAAATATTATGGAAAAAACGCCTGCAATTTTGACAGCTGACCTTGCATCCGTCATCTTCGAGAGCAAAAGTACCGCCATCCGACCGCCGTCGAGAGGATAAAACGGGAGCATATTGAACGCCGCAAGCATAACGTTTGCATATATTATCATAACGAGCTCGTTGTAAAGAAACGGCAATGATGCCTGCATAAATGCCTGCGCCGCATCATAATTAAACAAATGCACCAATACCGCAGGCGGAGCATCCTCACGTCCGGCCCGGCGGATAAGCAGCGCGGCCGCCGTTCCGGCCGCCGCGGTCGCAGCGTTAAAAAGCGGCCCCGCAGCATAAACGGCCGCACGTCGCCCGGGCGAAAGCCCCGGCTCCAGATAAAGCACGTTCCCAAAAACGCCCCTGTTCCCCATACGGCCCCCGCCTCCGGCGCGGGCCGCCGCAAACGCATGCGCGCATTCATGCAGAAAAGAAAAAACGAGGACATTTATATAAAACACCCCGTTTTTCAAAATCACTTCCATATTTTCTATTATTATCAACTGTTATCCGCGCCGGCTCCGCCCGCGCTCCCCGTATCATCCCCAACATCAACAAGCGTGCCCTCAACACCCCTGCTGCGAGCCCCCGACGACGTATAAGGCTCCTCAAACACACCGTCAAGCTTCTCTGACATCACAGCCTCGGCCTCCTGATAAGCCCCGGAAAGAGCCTCCCTTATCTCCTCGACAGTATAATCATTATCAAGCCCCAGCTTTTCGCCGGCATTCTCAGCAAGCTGCGCATCTGCCCTGCTCAGCAGCATCACGCCTATGACTATTCCCATGCATATCTTCATCCTCGTAAAAAATGTCCCGCTCATACAAAAACCTCCCGTCACTTCATCATATGACGGGAGGTCTGCTTTTATTCTGCTTCAGCGCTGCTCGTCCGGTGACGGACGCAGTTTCGGAAGCATTTATTTATGCTTAATTATTCAATTATTTACTCGGTTCATATTCCGGCGGTATCTCCATTATATCGTAAGTCCCGCGGTCGAACTTCATCTTCTTTATATCCTCGAGCGGTCTGTTCTGAAGCGCGCATTTTATAACACGAAGCACGCCCGAATGGCTCACGAGCATGATATCGCCCTCTGTAGACGCGATTATCTCATTCAGCTTTTTCATGGCTCGCTCCTGCAGGTCGATGAAATTTTCTGCATCATCGTCTATTCTGTAGTTTACAAGGTCTTCACCTCGTGCGCTGTATTCCTCAGGAAATCTTTCCTTTATATCATCTATGAAGATTCCGTCCCAGTGACCGAGCTTCATCTCACTGAACTCAGGAGCCCTAACGACTTCAAAGCCCTCGCCGAGCGCTGCCGCTATGATCTCGGCGCTTTCGACTGCGCGGCTCAGCGTGCTCGTGTATATCCTGTCGCTGTCTATGTTAAAATGCTGCATCTCTATACCGACATGCTGGCACTGGTCGCGTCCCTCATCATCGAGTGGAACGTCCTTCTGACCGAGGAATATCCGGCTCTTATGCTTCTGCGTCTCGCCATGCCTTATGAGCACGAGCCTTCTCGGCTTCGGCTTGCCGGCTTCGGCTTCCTTCCTTTTTATATCGCGCTCGCGGAGCACATCGTATATGTCGCCGTCTATGCACTTGTCTATATATTTTACTACAGCGTCGGCTGCGTTTATCTTTGTTTCTATTACGTGAAGTGCTTCCGGATCTTCCTTCCACTTTTTCTTTACAGGCTCAAGGCGCTGCTCAAGCGTTACGAGCATTTCCTCCTGACGCAGCTTATCAGACAGGCAGATGATATTTTTTTCATCTATATATGTCACTGGAACTTCCGGGATATAATTCATATGCGCGTCAACTATGTCTGCGACCTCGGGGTAGCCGTAATCAAGCAGAAGCTTTGCACCTGCCTCCCAGTGCTTTTTTTCGACGCGGAGCACGTCGTGGAGCATGCCCGCAGCCTTTACAAGCGGAACGTCCATATCAAAGCCGTGCTTATTAAGCTCCTCAGCGATGGCTATGCCTGTATCGGCCACAGCCAGGCAATGGCGGACTACATGCGATGGCGTCTGCATCCTGTGAAGTATCTTCCAGCATTTTTCCTCATCAGGATATTTATTTTTCTCAAAAAATTCCAGCAAATGCTCATACGCTTCAGGCGTATCCATATCGAGCGTTATACCCTCTGCGTGAGTATCTATCCTGATAAACTTGTCCTCGTGCAGTGATGTGACAGATTTAAGTCCGTTCTCGCCGCTGCTCTCAAGTATTTCCTCAAAATATTCTTCAGGTATGCACAGCGGATGTCCCTTCTTCCCGTTGAAGCACGGAACAGTGAAGTATCCCGGATGCCCAGCGTGAGCCTTCAGCACTGCTTTTATGACATACGGCGGGATAAGCGGTATGTCTACCGGTGTCATAAGAACGCATTCATTGCCGTTTTCCATGGCCGCGCGCACGCCCGCCTTTACAGATGTAAACATGCCATCTGCATAATTTTCATTGACTACTATTTTCAGATCTTTATCTGCAAGCTCTTCATTTATATAGTCACGTATCAGATCGGCGTTATGACCGACTACTACGAAAATATCTTCTATCCCCGCAATACTCAGGCTTTCTGCGAGCATTTCAAGCGGAGTCCTTCCCCCTATCTTCATCAGCGGCTTGAAATCCTTCATTCTGGACGAAAATCCTGCTGAAAGGATAAGTCCCGCCGGTCTCCTTTTATCATTCATAATTATTTTTCCTCTGTCTTAATGTCTTCTTCAATATTTTCAATGCGTTAATTTTTAAGTTTGTCCAAGCTAAGTATACCATAAAATACAACATATTGGGCTATACATAAACGAGATTTTGTAAATAAGATTTATCGATTTAACGCTTTAAGGCGCAAAATTTCAAGTCTTTCATATGATTTGCTGTTCATATTATATGTGGTATCAACTGATAACAAGAAATGTTTCCTTTGCTGCAATGTGACACAGCCACTTTTTTTCTTATTGAATTAGTTTTATTTGTTTTTGGTATTGACATAGTGTCAAATTGTGCTATACTTTAGTTAAGTTAGTTTTAAGAAAGAATACATGAATAACGTTTTGAAAATATATGTTAAACTATATCAAACGTTGCTTCCATCGTGATATTCGTAAAATGTTGAGTGGATTTGGGGCAGATCTATTGCAGGCGATCTGTTCGGGTAAAGCTGCCGCGCGGTGCGGCAGCTTTTTTATATAAAAACCAGCCCCGCGTCAAACGCGGGGTTTTCATCATACGGGCATATCCGATTTCTTATTTTTCCAAACGTGTAGAACTCCTCAATCAGCAAAAAAAGAAAAACAAGCTCCTATCAACTTTACTTTCTACGATTCTGACAGGTTGTGTATCGGTGATAATCTCAGAAAGAACTTTGGTTATACCGCTCTAATTCCTCACACCCCGATAATGTTCACTACGCATATGACCATAACAACGACCTGTATAACGTTAAATGCCTTATCAACAAACTTGTCTGTAACGCGCTTACTGACGCTGCCTGCGATGAAGCCGCCGGCTACTGCGCCGACTGCCATCGGGATGAGGAGTGTCCAGTCTACGCCTGCGAAGTCGCCGGCTGCGGCGGCGAGGGTCAGTTTTGAGAACTGGGCAAAGAGGATGGTTATGAGAGAGCAGGCTGCGGCTGATTTTGTGCTGTAGGAGAACAGGTAGATGAAAAGCGCGACGTTCATCGGACCGCCGCCTATGCCGAGGAATGAGGAAAGCACGCCGAGGGCGAGGCCTGAGAGGAATACGGGAGCTGCGCCGGAAAGGTGCTTTGACGGGATGCGCTCTTTGTTTTTCATGTAGATGAGTATGACTGTCACTACGGCGAAAAGTATGATGTTCTGCGTCCTTACTACTGTAATGTCGCTTGACGCGGCTAATGCCAATGCAGCGAATGCTTTCTGTCCTGCGAGGCCTCCGGTCACTGACCCGAGTGCTACTGTTACTGCTGTTGCGGCCTTTATATCTACGCCGTTTTTGAAGTTTTTCCATGTCGATACTATCGACATTACAAGTACCGTAAATGACGACATCACGCCTATCGTTGCGGGCGGGAAGTCGCCGAGCAGGTCAAGCACCGGCTTTATGATAACGCCGCCTCCCATGCCTGTGAGTCCGCCGGCGGACGTAGCTGCTATAGCTGTCAGGAAATATATTATTATTTTCATAATTTTATTTATCACCTATTCATTCGTTATTTGATTATTCTATCCAATAACCAATATCATATTAACACAAAAGACGCCCGGAGGTCGGGCGTCCTGCAAATTCCAAATATATTTAATATTTTTCCATAAGCACTTTATCCACAGGCGCAGGGAATGAGACTGAGAGCTGTTCTATGTCTGCGTCGCTTAGAATTATATCAAGCGCTGCTGCGTTTTCGTCTATATGGTCGAAGCCTACTGCCTTAGGTATGGAAGCGAAATCGTCGAAGCGCATAGAGAATGCCAGCAGGAGCTGGACTACTGAAACGCCAAGGCGCGCTGCTACTTCGTTTACGTTTGCGTCGCTCATCATCTGTGCTTTTGATATTCCGTCCTGTGTTACGAGCGCGCCTGCCTGTCCTACGGGGCTGTAGGCTGTGAACGGTACTCCGTGCTCGCGCTGCCACGGGATAAGGTCGTATTCTATTCCGCGCGTTCCGAGGTTATAGAGCACCTGATTCATGACGCAGCGATGACCGTCAGGGACCTTCCAGAGGTCTTCCATGTCGGCTATGTCGAAATTAGAAACGCCCCAACGCTTTATTTTTCCTTCATCCTTGAGCTTTTCCATGCACCAGACCATTTCTGCGAGGTCTGCGTCCTCTCTCCAGTGTAGCAGATACATGTCGAGATAGTCTGTTCCGAGCAGCTTCAGGCTGCGCTCGAGACTGCTGAACATGTGCTTTTGGTTTGCGTTCTGCGGGTAGACCTTGCTGACTATATAGAGCTCGCTGCGGTCCATGCCTTTTATGGCGTCGCCCGCGAGGCTTTCTGCCTTGCCATCTGCATACATTTCTGCTGTGTCTATCATGGCTATTCCGCGTTCTATGCCGTGGCGCAGGCCTGCTATCTCTCTTTCCATTTTTGAGTCGTCTTCTGCCATCTGCCATGTACCCTGTCCGAGCTTCGGCATCTCGCTTCCGTCAGGGAGCTTTACAGTTTTTGTATTCTTTTCCATAAATTATTTCACCTTTTTATGCATCTTCAGCGGTGACGCTGACAATTCCGCCGGGCTTATTATATTTTATCATTTTCAATGATATTTATAAAGACTCTGCTTAGATATCTTTCTTCGGCTATAACGTTAATGTGTGTATTTTTATGTTGCAATTGCCATATTCACGATTTTTACGGCTTATGCTCTGTCACATAAACATTTTCACAGGCATAGGTTTGATATATAATATATTTTGTTGTGTTATTGAGAAAAGAGGAAAAATTATGGAACAAAAGAATAAAAAAGAGCTTCTGGGCGCTGCCGGTATATTTCTCGCGGCGCTTTTGTGGGGCGTGAGCTATCCGGCGACCAAGATAGTCGAGGCGCAGCCTACGTTTTTTATACTGCCTGTCAGATTTCTGTTGGCTGCTGCGGTGCTCGGCATCGTGTTTCACAGGAATCTCGCGCGTATAAATCTTAAACTCATAAAGCAGGCGTTTCTGTTGTCGTTTTTCATAACGTGCATGTACGTCTTTTCTACTGTCGGCATAAAGTATACTATATCGGCGCGCGCGTCGTTTTTTACATGCCTGACGTTCGTATTTGTGCCGATAATAAACAGGATACTTTTCAAAGTAAAGATAAACGGGATAATCGCGCGCAGCATAATCATCTGCTTTGCGGGCGTGCTGCTGCTGTGCTATACGCCGGGGATGGCGGGGCTCGCACTTAATGTCGGTGACCTGCTTTGTATGGTCGCTTCTGTTGCCGGGTCGCTGCATATCATATTTCTTGACAGGATATCGCGCGGCGGTAGCGTGGACTTGAAGGCCGACGGGGCTGACGTGGACGGCGCAGTGAACGGAGATGCAGCCGATGGGAATGGATCCGGAGCGGGAATCGATTTCGACCCGATGCTGTTTACTACACTGCTTATGGCCTTCGTAGCTTTGTGGACGTCTGTAGCCGCTCTGTTTACTGGTGCATTCAGGGACATACATATAACGCCGCTTCATCTCGGGACTATAATATTCCTCGGGCTTTTCTGCAGCGCGATAGCGTTTCTTTTACAGTCGGTATGTCAGCAGTATGTTCCGGCTAACCGCGCGGGCGTTATATTTGCTATGGAGCCCGCTTCTGGATGCGTTATATCGGTCATACTTCTTAATGAGGCCATGGGGGCTGCGGGCTGGATAGGCGCGGGGCTCGTGCTGCTCAGTTCTGTTTATATGGAGGTTGCTTCCAGCAGGAAAAGCAACGGATAATAAAAAGACGTTCAAAAAGCGGAGCGACCCGCACACTCCCTTCACGGGGTCTATGGAGAAGGGGGCGTGCGGCGGCTGCCTTTAACCGCAGAGGGCAGCGGCCGCACGCCCTGTTGATGCGCCGGGCGCATCCTCGGTATATTTATTTTATTCCGCGCATTCGCGCAGCTTACCGAATTGCTTATTTATAGCTTTTAAGCAGATATGTCCTCGCGAGTAACGCCCTCAGGCGGCGTGAAGTCCATATCCTCGTATCTTACCCACTTTGTCTTCTTTACGTGCTTGTAAACAAAGAACATGATGATCGACAGCGGGATGATAGCGTAGCATGTCAGGAAATCGAACCAGTTGAAATCCGTAAATACCCACCAGTTAGCTCCGAAGCAGATGATAACGCATATGATGATGCAGAACCATGAGCCGTAAGGGAAGAACGGTGACTTGTATTCAAGCTCGTCGAGCGAATGTCCCTGCTTTATCCAGCCCTTCCTAAATTTATAATGCGCAACGCTTATAGTCAGCCAGTTATATATTCCGGCAATACCGCACAGATAGTAAGCTGCAGTGTATGCTCTGCCGTCGCCCAGGAGTGAAGCTCCGAAAGCAGAAGCTGCAATAATCGAAGTTGTAAGAACGGCTCTTACAGGAACGCCGTGGCTGCTTATCTTTGCAAAGAACTTAGGAGCGTCTCCTTTTTCAGCCATGTGCTGAAGAGTTCTCGAAGCGGCATATAAAGAAGAGTTACCGCATGAAAGAACCGATGTAAGTATTACTGCGTTCATTACGGAAGCCGCTGCTGCAAAGCCTGCGTTTCTGAATATGATAGTGAACGGAGAAGCCGCAATGTTATCTTCCGATGCGTCGAGAAGTGAAGGCTCAGTGAACGGGATCAAAGTAGCGATAACAAAAATAGTTCCGAGATAGAATATCATTATTCTCCAGAATACGCTGTTTATAGCCTTTGGAACGTCCTTGCTCGGATTCTTTGCTTCAGCAGCGCTCAGGCCTACAAGCTCTGTGTTAGAGAACGAGAATGCCGCCACCATGAATATTCCGATGATGCCTCCTATGCCATTAAGGAACGGCGCCTTTCCTGCATCTCCAGCGTCGAGGACCCAGTTGTGGAAGCCTGCTTCCTCACCGCTGCGCATGATGCCCATGATCATAAGTACGCCTACGATCAGGAATATGATAGTTACGACTACCTTAATGCCTGCGAACCAGAACTCAGCCTCGCCGAAGCCTTTTACAGAGAACAGGTTTATAGCGAGCAGCGCCGCAAGGAACAACATCGCCCAAAGTGATGAATTAGTTCCCGGGAACCAGTATTTTATGATTATCGCGCCTGCGATAAGCTCGGCGGCTACCGTCATTGATGAGCCGAACCAGTAAGCCCATCCGTTCGTAAAGCCCCATGCAGGGTCTATAAATCTGTTTGCGTAAGAAGTGAATGCTCCCGGAATAGGCAGCTTTGTCGCCATTTCTCCCAACGCAGTCATCATGCAGAATACTACTGCTCCCATTATCATATACGCTACCATCGCACCGCCCGGGCCCGCGTCACGTATCGTTCCGCCCATAGCGAGGAAGAGTCCCGTACCGATCGAGCCGCCTATGGCGATCATCGAAAGGTGGCGCGACGTCAGTCCGCGCTTGAGCGAGTTGTTTTCTTTTGATTCCTTTGAATCCTTGCTCATAATATCTTTCCTTCCTTAAATAAGTAATAACGTGATATATGGTAAAAACAGACGGATTTGGCGCAAAAATACAGTATTAATCGGTAATAAAGTTCGTCACCGCCTGAATATCCATCAAAATTTGATTTTAAATAATTAATTTATATAAAATATTTCAATAACAAGTTTTTTTGCCTTCCGTGCGTCACCGCACCAGCATCTTGCGGCTGAGGCCGCGCACACATACTGCGCGCTTAAAGCTTGCCGAGTATCTCAGCCTCCATGCCGTATTCCTCTTCAAAAAAGCTCTTTATACTGTCAACGTATTCGTCCTCAGGCGGCTCAAACTCAGTCTGTTCGCCGCCGAGGTGCTTTTCCTTTACGAGCCCGAGACTGTGATACGGCAGGAGCGTCACACGTTTTATGCCGAGCTCTCTGTAAAGCTCCGCCGTGCGCTCTATTATGCTCCAGTCGTCATTCAGACCTTTTATGAGCGGCATACGCATCTGTAATTTTGCGCAGAGCGCTTCGACAGACGCCAGGCGTCTCAGGTTTTCGAGTATTAATTTGTTGCTTCTGCCGGTCGCTGACTTGTGTATCTCATCATCTATGCACTTCATGTCGTACAGTATGTCAGTGACGTTATCGCACGATGCGAGCGCTTCGAGGTCGTCGCCGCTTCCACAGCCTGATGTGTCCAGGCAGACGTTTATGCCGCGCGCCGCAGCCTCGTCTATAAGCGCCGATACAAAGCGAGCGTGAGTCAGCATCTCGCCGCCGCTCACTGTCATGCCGCCGCCCGTGTGCTCGTAGAACTGCTTGTCCTGCTCGACCGTTTTCATGACCTCGGCTGCAGTCATCATATCAGCTACAGGCTGCAGCGCCTTTGCGTAGCATGTATCGACGCATTTCAGACAGACGTCGCATTTTTCTCTGTCTATGTCGATCTCGCCCTCGCCGTTTACAAATACAGCCTGCTGCGGGCAGTCTTTAATGCAGTAGCCGCATTTTATGCAGCTGTTCGGCATCCGTATGACCTGCTGTTCGTATTTTATGAGCTCCGGATTGTGACACCACTTGCAATTCAGCGGGCAGCCTTTGAGGAAGACTGTCGTTCTGATGCCCGGACCGTCTTCCGTCGAAAACTTCTGTATGCCGCCTACCGGCGCTGTGAGCGCCGGCATTTCTGCCGACATCGACATTACTTCAGGTGCGCAGTTCTGTAAATGATAGTGTCCTGCGCCGCCTTGTCGAGCTCTGTGAAGTAAGCCATGTATCCGGCTACGCGGACCATAAGGCCTCTGTAGTCTTCCGGCTTCTGCTGCGCCTTTTTCAGCGTTTCATCGTCAACAACGTTTATCTGTATGTGTTCGCCGCCGTTTTCAAAGTATGTCTTTATAACTCCCTCGATTATCTGTATGCCCTTTTCACCCTGGATGCCCTTAGGGTCGAATCTCAGGTTGAATAACGCTCCGTCGTGGAAGTTGCTCTGGTCTATAGCCGCTACAGACTTTACTGTGGCAGTCGGACCGTTGAGGTCGCGTCCCATAGTCGGTGAAGCGTTGTCGCAGTACGGCTCGCCTGCCAGACGTCCGTCCGGTGTAGCGCCGCATACCTCGCCGTGCGAGATGTTTACTGTCTGAGACAGATTGCTGAATGAATAATGTCCGCCTCTTGAATCCTCCCATTCCTGAACTGTGTCTGCACAGAACTTCAGGAGGTCGCGTACCATCGCGTCAGCGTGCGGGTCGTCGTTGCCGTATTTAGGCGGCTCGTTTATGAGCATCTGGCGCATACGTTCTTCGCCTTCGAAATTCTTATCGAGCGCTTTTATGAGCTCGTCCATCGTTATCTTTTTCTTGTTGTATACAAGGTCTTCTATAGCTGTCAGAGAGTCGCCGAGGTTTGCTGCGCCTGTTATGAACATTCCTGCAGTCGTGTACTTCGCGCCGCCCTCCTGAACTGACTTACCTGACTCAACGCAACCCTGCATAGCCATTGAAGCGAATATTACAGGGTAATTTACGCTGTGGTAAGGAACCATTAAATCATATCCGTCTTTTATCATCCTGTAGCAGTAAACAAGCTGCTTCTTAAGAGCTTCTACAAGCTCCGCAAATGTCTTGAATTCTCTCGGATCACCTGTTTCAAGTCCGAGCCTTTCACCCGTCGCCGGGTCTATGCCGTTGTGAAGAACGAGCTCGAGTACCTTAGGAGCGTTTACGTAGCCCGCGTCAGGCGAACCATCTGTAGTTCCGCCGCCAGGACCAGGCTGTATGCAGCCTACGATAGTCCAGTCTCTCGCTTCTTCTATAGTACAGCCCTTGCCGAGCGTCATCTTTATAGCCGCTTCATCGTTGAAGAATCCAGGATTTGCCATGCCCTGCTGGATCATTTCGGCGCCCTTTCTGATAAGAGGCTCCGGCGTTCCTTCAAATACTCTTACAGCGAGTACAGGCTGTGTAGTCTGAAGGTCTGCGGCAGCATCGAGGCAGAGATATGAAAGCTCGTTGCTCGCATCCTTGCCGTCAGGTGTCTGTCCGCCTACTACCAGTATTTCCCACATTGGGTAGCCTGCAAATGACTTTGCGTACCACTTGTCGCGGACTTCGTATACTTCACAGCACTTGAGGTAGAAGCATTCGAGCAGCTCGAGCGCGCTGTCGTTGTTTATAGCGCCGCTTTCGAGATCTGCCTTAAATGCAGGATACATGTACTGGTCGAATCTTCCGAAGCCGCACGCTGTAGTCGGCGCTTCTATATGGAACGCTACCTGTACGAACCATATGAGCTGGAGCGCCTGCCAGAAATTCTGCGGCGGATTTTCAGGAACTACGCGACAGTTTTCTGCTATAGTGAGTAATTCCTGCTTTCTCTTTGCGTCGCTGCACTCTGCTGCCTGACGCTCTGCTTCGTCAGCCATTCTGTGAGCGTATGATATAAGGCCCTCGCAGAGAATTATGCATGCTCTCCAGAAGTCTACCTTTTCCTGCTTTTCTTTTGTTCCGCCCTTTACGCGGTTTATATTTTCACGGCATTCCTCCATGAAGCCCTTAAGACCTATTTCGAGGAATTTTTTATGATTAGGAGTAGTTTCGCCTGAAACACCGTTTCTGCAGCCTACTGAGATAAGGTCCTTCTGGCGCGCGTTTTCTATGTAGTCAGGCAGGATCTCAGGAGCCATGTCCTCTATAGCCTTGCCTTCCCAGTACTTGAGCGTTTCAAGTATAGTCTCGCGGTCCTCAGGGCTGATGCGGTAAGGATCTGTCTTTCTTACCGGGAACTCATCGATGTCTGAGATGAGCCATGAGCTTGATGTGTACTCAGGGAAAAGATTTGCTCCGCGGTATGTGTTCGTAGGTGTTCCTGCGATGAGCTCGTCTTCCATGATGAGCGTAGTCATATGCTCCATAACGTACTTGACTATCTTAGCGCGGAATACCGGCGCAACGTCGCCTGCGAATTTCTGATAGGCTTCAGTAGCGAGTACTAAGCGCTCTGCCGTTATGGCAGGAATAGTATTAAAATATTTTTCTCTCATACGAGTGAGTCGTTCATTCAGCATTACCTTTTTCTCCTTCTCCATATTTATCTTTGTTTTTTTGTATTAAAAAAGGATCAACGCTCTGTGCGTTGACCCTGTAATTGACTGTAATCTTTACCTTGTTAAAATTCAAGTTCACTTATTTCTGAGTTTGCTCAAAATCTAATTTTTCGGTTTTCTTATCCAATGTCCGACCGTTCAATGTCCGACCGTTTCTGCGGTTTACGGTCAGATACTGCGGTTTATAAACCGTCAGCCATTGGGAGTACGATCAAGTATAGCGCTCCGCACAAATGCGACAGTCATACGGATATTTTCCGCATGCCCAGACAGAGTTTCGCCTCGTCCGCCTTCGGCAGCGACCCCTTTCCTCTGTGTCCGCGGCTCTGCGAAAGCCTTGATGAACACAGGATACTTTTGGCTGCTGCGCCTCTATCCTTTGTAGTGTAAATTTTTTAACTGTCATTAGATTAGCACAACGTAAAAAACATGTCAAATGTATAGGTTGATTTTTTTATGTCTTTTAATCAGTACAATCGTTAAAACGCTGTTGGAATTTCAATGATTTTTGTACTATCGTCATGCATACACAGCAAAAATATATCGTTGCATTTCTGCTGCCTGTTGCGTAGCTTGCAACGGCGCCAGCGGAGCTTCTGCTCCGCCCGGGTTTCGGTGGGA
>CAVGAH010000003.1:0-39907 GCA_963627215.1 bacterium
ACCTCCGACACACGGCTTAGAAGGCCGTTGCTCTATCCAGCTGAGCTATGAGCCCACAATAATAATGGAGCGGAAGACGAGATTCGAACTCGCGACCCTCGCCTTGGCAAGGCGATGCTCTACCACTGAGCCACTTCCGCATATTTGGTGGAGGGAGATGGATTCGAACCATCGAAAGCTGAGCTGACGGATTTACAGTCCGTTCCCTTTGGCCACTCGGGAATCCCTCCGTTAATGGAGCTGGCGAAGAGAATCGAACTCCCAACCTGCTGATTACAAATCAGCTGCTCTACCGTTGAGCCACGCCAGCATAATAAGCACTCGATTATATTAACACTTTTAAATCAGTATGTCAAGTGTTTTTATTTTGTTTTCTAAATCGTACGTTTTATTTGTATTACGATTGCTTTAGCAACTTTCTGTTTTTCAACACTTTCGCGCATCAGCTTTTATATATTACAACAACCAAGTGCTTGTGTCAACATCAAATTCTGATTTTTCCTGACTTTTTTTCGATACTTATCTTATCTCCGCTGCATACACCGCCGGTCATCTCTGACAGTGCCTGCAGTATGCTTTCTGTTGACGAAGGTTCTGACTGTATCGTCAGCTTTACAGCTTCTTCAAAGGCTGCATCGGTTATTTTGAAAAGTCCGCTCTGCTCCATGTTCTGAAGCTTGCCGTAATAGCTGTAGTCAAGGCTGAAGCTTATCATGTCAAATTCGCGTACTTCGCATATCCCTGCTGCTTCCAGCGCCAGACGCGCCGTCCCGGTATAGGCGCGCACCAGGCCGCCTGTTCCGAGCTTTATTCCGCCGAAATAACGCGTTACTACGATAACTACATTAGTTATGCCCTCTCCCACCAGAAGATGCAGCATAGGGGCTCCTGAGGTGCCTGAGGGCTCTCCGTCATCGCTCGCCCACTGCAGCTGCGATTTTTCTCCTATTACATATGCAGGGACGTTGTGAGTCGCGCTTTTATGCATGACTCTTATTTCTTTTATAAACTCCTCGGCTTCTTCTCTGGTTTCTACAGATTTTATATATCCTATGAATCTTGATTTTTCTATGGTCTGCTCGGCAGACGCTTCTTCGGCTGCTGTTTTGTAATTTACCATATTAATTATTCTACGCTTTCAAAATCTTCAACGAAGTAATCACTCAGTCTGTTGTAATCGGCCGGGTCAAGCTCTGCCTCTATATATGTGCCTGAGCCTGCATATTCTATGCGGCTCACGTTGCATTTTTCCATCAGGTACGACGATACTGAACCCTTGTCATATGGAATGAGCAGCTTTGCACGCCGCAGGTCGGCAAATACATTCTGTTTTATCGCTTCTGTCAGTGAATCCATATTATTGCCGTATTTGGCAGATATGGCAATGCTTTCTCCGTCTACTACAGGGAGTCGTGACGGATCTTCGAGCTTATCGATCTTATTAAATACCGTCACGCATGGGATATCGCCCGCGCCTATCTCCTTTAATACAGAATATGTCACGTTCATGTTGAACTCGCAGTCGTCCGCTGACACGTCAACTATGTGAAGGAGCAGGTCTGAATATGTCACTTCTTCGAGCGTGCTTTTGAACGCCTCTACGAGTGAGTGAGGCAGCTTGCTTACAAAGCCTACGGTGTCGGCGAGCACGAATTCATGGTTAGAGTCGAGCTTTATCTTGCGCTGTGACACGTCGAGCGTCGCAAACAGCATATCTTTTTCAAATACTGATTTGTCTTCCTTGTCGTTTCCGCGCAGGAGCGCGTTCATTACTGCGGATTTGCCTGCATTTGTATAGCCTACGAGCGACACTACCGGTATTTCTGACTTTTCGCGCCTGCTGCGCTGTACCTCTCGCGATTTCTGTGCTTCTTTTATCTCTCGCTTTATTTCATCCATACGTGACTGTATGTGGCGTCTGTCTGTCTCGAGCTTCTTTTCACCCGGTCCGCGCGTTCCTATACCGCCACCCGTCCTTGAGAGCGACTTACCGAAGCCCATCAGTCTCGGAAGCCTGTATCTGAGCTGCGCGTATTCTACCTGAAGCTTTCCGACGCTCGATGTTGCTCTGTCGGCGAATATATCGAGTATAAGTATAGTCCTGTCGAGTACAGTCACGCCTGTTGCGTCCTCGAGGTTTCTGAGCTGCATTCCTGAGAGCTCGTTATTGAATATGACAGTGTTTGCTCCCATATTGCTGCACATTTCTGCCAGCTCCTCGACTTTTCCTTTTCCTATATATGTTGCTGTGTCAGGCCTCTCTCTTGCCTGGAGCATTTGGCCGAGTATCTCTACATCTGCTGCCTCAGCAAGGCCCTCCAGCTCCTCCATGGAGGCTGTTATGTCTTCTCCAAAGCTGACTCCGACAAGTATCGCTCTGTAGACGTGTCTGTCGGTCACTTCGTTATTTTCGTTAAATTCAAGCATTGATACTTCCTTATTTATATATTAATACATTAATGAACTAATACGCTTTCGCTGATGCACGCGCCTGCGCGTGATATGCTCCGCGGGAGCATTTATGTATTTTACACTTATGATCTAATTTGCATAATCAGGGATGTTGTCCTTAGGGATATTTGCGTATGTATCCGGTACGCCGCCAACTATGACACTTTCCGCTGCAAGCACTGTGTTTTCAACGTGTATATTTTCTGCCATGAACGGTGCCATTACGCGAGCTTCTGTGTTTATTACTATGTATACTTTATACTTTGTCTGATTTATGCCTGCGTCTTCAAATTCAGTCTTATATCCTACTTCACTTACTGAGACAGGCATTATATCAAATTTTACTGCCGGTGTCACCTGTGAGAGCAGCCTGCTGCGGAGCATCGTTCCTATGCTTACTCTTATCGTCTGTGCGACGCCGTCATGTATGTCGCTGTTTACCTCCATAGCTATCTCATTGCCTATACGGTTTACTATATCGGTGTTCAGAGTTACCATAGCAACTCCGCCGTCGCTGTTCATGACAGGCGTTATCACTCCGTGCTCCCTGTCGCCGTATTCCTCTTCTGCCGATGCAAGAACGTTATGAACTGAGTGTATCACTATGTTTTCTACGTACTCGCGCATTTTTATCTCGGCTGCGTTTTCGAGTGAAACTCCTATTATGCTCTCTGCAAACATCAGAGCGCGCCATGCTGCTGCAATAATTATGGTAATAATAAACAGCTTTTTGATGCGCCGTAATGTTTGCTTTTTAATCTTTGCGCGCGGGCGCGCCCTTCCTGATCTTTTATTATTAATATTATCATATTTACCGTACATAATAATACCCCCGATTTTATACAATATGAAAATCGGGGGCTTTATGCTACTTTTATGTCCTGCAGCCTTATGATGCTGTGCAGCGGCTGCGGATATTTTTTATTTTTTAAATATTGATATTACAGTATATATCTGTCGAGGTCATCAGGATTTACCTTGTCGGCAAACTTTTCTCTGACATAAGCGCCGTCTATGACTACCTCTGTAAGCTCAGGGTCAGGCAGCTCAAATGAAATGTCTTCTGTGAGCTTTTCCATTACTGTATGGAGGCGGCGCGCGCCCATGTTTTCGTTTGTTTCGTTTGAGATATATGCTATCTCTGCTATCTCGTCTACAGCGTCGTCTGTAAACTCAACGTGAACGCCTTCTGTTTCGAGAAGGAGCTCATGCTGTGTTATGAGCGCGTTCTTCGGAACTGTCAGGATGTTCTTGAGGTCTTCCTTTGTAAGGCTCTCGAGCTCTACTCTGATCGGGAAGCGTCCCTGAAGCTCAGGAATGAGGTCTGTAGGCTTTGAAACGTGGAATGCACCTGCGCCTATAAAGAGCATGTGGTCTGTCTTTACAGGGCCGTATTTTGTATTTACAACGCTGCCCTCGACTATAGGAAGTATGTCTCTCTGAACGCCTTCGCGCGATACGCCCGAACCGCGGCCGTAGCTTGAATCGTCAGCGATCTTGTCTATTTCGTCTATGAAAACGATACCGTTCTGCTCTGCGTTTTCTACGGCTTCTGCAGTTACCTGGTCCATGTCGAGGAGATTCTGAGCTTCCTGCTCTCTGAGTATCTTTCTCGCTTCGCTTACCTTTACTCTTCTCTTCTTTGTTTTCTTTGGAAGAGCATCGCCGAAAATGCTTCCGATGCTTATGCTCATGTTTTCATTTCCGCCAAGGTCTATCATATTAGACCTTGTATCGAGGACATCGATCTCTATCATCTGATCCTCGAGAAGTCCGCTCTTGAGCTGCTGCATGATCTGTTCCTTAGCGAGCTGGTCGCCGCTTTCGTCTGCAGACTGCTCAGCCGGTGACGGCTGGTTCTGGTTCGTTCCTACAGGCTGGATGTAATTGCTCATTCCCGGGATATTTGCGAGGAACGCGAACGGGTTGTCGCTCTGATTGCCGCCGAACGGGTTTGCGTTGTTGTTCTGAGGCGCAGCCTTTGGAGACTTTTTCTTTGGCATCATGGCTTCAGCTATCTTTTCTTCGACTATCTCGTCAGCCATTTTATATTTTTCTTCCATTTTCTGCTGCTTTGTCAGTCTTACTGAAGCTTCTACGAGATCTCTGATTATAGAGTCAACGTCACGGCCTACGTAGCCTACTTCTGTGAACTTTGTGGCCTCGACCTTTACGAAAGGTGCTTCCATTATCTTTGCAAGACGTCTCGCGATTTCTGTTTTACCGCAGCCAGTAGGTCCTACCATGAGGATGTTCTTTGGCGTTACTTCCTCGCGCATCTCGTCTGAGAGCTGGTTTCTTCTATGTCTGTTTCTGAGCGCTATCGCTACTGATTTTTTGGCGCTCTCCTGACCGATGATGTATTTGTCTAATTCTGCAACGATCTCCTTAGGAGTCAGATTATAAAACTTTCCCATTTATTACACCTCCTAAAGCTTTTCTATTGAAATATTAGAGTTAGTATATACGCAGATAGATGACGCTATTTCAAGCGATTTGCGTACTATTTCCTCTGCCGGAAGGTCTGTGTTGTTATAAAGAGCGTTTGCTGCGGCGTAAGCGTAGTTTCCGCCTGAGCCGATAGCTACGAACTGCTGGTCCGGTACGATGACTTCGCCGTTTCCTGATACTACGAGCAGTTCATTTTTGTCTGCAACTATCATGAGTGCTTCGAGGTTTCTCATGCCGTTGTCTGAACGCCACATCTGAGCGAGAGCTACAGCTGCGCGCTTAAGATTTCCTGCGTGCTCCTCGAGCTTCTTTTCAAACTTTTCAGTAAGTGTGAATGCATCGGCTACAGAACCGGCAAAGCCTGTTACTACTGAATTTTTAAATATTTTTCTTACTTTTTTTGCAGTGCCTTTCATGATAGTGCTTTCGCCCATCGTTACCTGTCCGTCACCGCCGATGCATACTTCGTCACCGCGCTTTACTGCACAGATCGTAGTTGCGTGAAACTGAATATTTCCCAATTTTTACCTCCATTTATGTAATAAGCCTCATGGCTTATTTTTCTGAATCTGTTACGTCCTCTTTATAGCCGCATTCGTCATTTGTGCATTTAAGCACGTGTGCAGACCTTGTCTTTTTCTCTGTCATCAACGAACCGCACTGAGGGCATTTTTTATTTACAGGTCTGTCCCAAAATACCTGATCGCAGTCAGGATAACCTGAGCAGCCGTAGAATATCTTTCCTCTGCGGCTCCTGCGCTCTACGAGCTCCTTGCCGCACTTAGGACATGGCACGCCGAGCTTCTTAACTACCGGCATAGTTGTTTTGCATTCCGGATAGCCTGAGCAGGCGATAAATTCGCCGAATCTTCCGTGCTTCTTTACGAGCGGCTTTCCGCACACAGGACACATCTCACCTGTAGGCTCGTCTTCTATAACTACCTTTTCTATTGATTCTTCTGCGACCTTGAGATCCTTTTCGAATCCTCCGTAGAAATTTGAAATGAGGTTATGCCAGTCTGTTCCCTTGAGCTCGACATCATCGAGCTTGTCTTCCATATATGCTGTAAAGCCTACATCTACTATCTTCTTAAAATACTCTGACATAAGGTCGTTTACGAGAAGTCCGAGCTCCATCGGAACGAGCTTTTTCTTGTCGCGCTTAACGTACTTTCTCTCTGTGAGGGTCCCCACTATAGGGGCGTACGTACTCGGGCGGCCGATATTTTTTTCTTCGAGTTCCTTTACAAGTGAAGCTTCTGTGTATCGTGCCGGCGGCTGGGTAAAGTGCTGCTCGCCCTTTATGCTTACATTCTTTACTTCTTCGCCCTGCTCGAGCGGTGGGATAAGAGTGTTTTTGTCCTCGTCCGATTTATTATCGTAAACAGCAAGATAGCCGTCGAATCTTATCTTTGAGCCTGTTGCTCGGAATGTATATCCGTTGCAGTCTATGTCTGCGCTGACAGCATCGAATACCGCGTTTGACATCTGGCTTGCTGTAAATCTGCACCATATGAGATTATAAAGGTTGTACTGTTCTTTTGTGAGCGAATTCTTTACCTCTTCAGGTTTAAGAGTCGGATCACTCGGTCTTATCGCTTCATGCGCATCCTGTACATCCTTTTTTCTGTTCGTATATACATTTGTTCCCAGATACTGCTCTCCGTAATCAGAAATTATCATATTTTTTGCAGTTTCTCTTGCTTCGGCTGATATACGAACGCTGTCTGTTCTGATATAAGTAACAAGACCTACAGTTCCTCTGCCCTTTACATCAACGCCTTCGTACAGCTGCTGCGCTATCATCATAGTACGCTTTGTATTGTAATTCAGCTTATTTGATGCTTCCTGCTGCAGGCTGCTCGTCGTAAACGGCGGCATAGGCTTTTTTATTCTTTCTTTTTCTTCTACCCTTGCCACTGTGTACTTGCCGTTTTCGAGTGCTGCAATTATGCTGTCTGTCTGCTCGGCAGACGTCGGTCTTATTTTCTTTCCATTATATTTTACAAGCTCAGCCTTGAAGTTCTTCCTTGACTTTTCAAAAGCAGCGTCAACGCTCCAGTATTCCTCCGGGACGAATGCCTGTATCTCCTTTTCGCGGTCGCAGAGTATTTTAAGAGCTGCCGACTGTACGCGTCCTGCGCTGAGTCCGCGGCGTATCTTGCGCCAGAGCAGAGGGCTTATCTGGTATCCTACCAGACGGTCCAGTACACGGCGCGCCTGCTGTGCATCTACGAGATTTATATTTATCGGTCTCGGATTCTTAACTGCGTTTTTAACTGCTGTCTTGGTTATCTCGTTGAATTCTATGCGGCATGGCGTACTTGCATCTATACCGAGCAGGTATGCTATGTGCCATGATATTGCTTCTCCTTCGCGGTCCGGGTCGGTCGCGAGATAGACTTTTGAAGCAGCCTTCGCTTCTTTTTTAAGCATCTTTATTACATCGCCTTTTCCGCGTATGGAGATGTAATTAGGTTCGAAGTTTTCTTCGATGTTTATGCCAAGCTTGCTTTTAGGGAGATCCCTGACATGTCCTACGGAAGCTACGACCTTATATCTGCCTCCGAGTATCTTGCCGATAGTTTTAGCCTTCGACGGAGACTCCACTATAACTAAAGCCTTTTCCTTCATAACTTGCCTTTCATAAAAAAAGAGTTTACCTTACAAAAGTTGATTATATGTTCATTGCACTTACTTTGCAACAGATATTTTTCCCATGCTCGTTATTAAATATCCTTTTATTTCCATTATGCTTACCAGTGAATTGACCTCGGAGACACGTTTCCCGCACTCGGCGGCTATCACATCTGCGCTCACTTCACTGTTTTTCCTTACTATATCATATATTATTTTTTCATCTTTTCCTAGCTCTGCGCGTATTTCAGACTCTGATGCTGCGGTTTCTATTCCGAGCGCGCGGATTATATCATCAAGACATACTATCGGCGTAACTCCATCCTGTATGAGCTTGTTGCAGCCTATAGCCAGCGGGTTCGCTATGTTTCCGGGAGCTGCCATGACCTCTCGTCCCTGTTCTGCCGCAAAGCCTGCTGTTATAAGAGAACCGCTCGAAAGTGCAGCCTCTGCTACAACTGTTATTTCCGAAAGGCCGCTTATTATACGGTTCCTCTGCGGAAAATTTACTGAGAGCGGCGGTGTTCCCGGAGGGAATTCTGTTATGACGAGCCCGTTTTTTATTATTTCTGCGCGCAGCGCCAGGCTCCTTTTCGGATAGCATATGTCTATGCCGCAGCCGAGTACTGCTATCGTTTTTCCGCCTTTGTCAAGCGCGCCCTTATGAGCTTCTTCGTCGCATCCCATCGCCATGCCGCTTACTGTTACTATGCCGTTCTGCGCCAGCCGCCTGCCTGTTCCGAATGCTACCCACTTGCCGTAATGACTCGGCTTTCTTGAGCCTACTACAGCTACACAGCGTTCATTGAGCAGCGATATATCTCCCGCGCACCACAGGCGCTTCGGTGCTTTGTTATCAAGAAGTCTGAGCTGTGCCGGATAGCGCTCGTCTGTGATATCTATCTCTGTATATTCTGTAATTTTTTCTTCCATTATATATATCCTCTATATATATCCTCTTAAAGTTGCTATCTGAATATATCCTTCTCACACTTATATGAAATGGCTTCTGCCACATGGCACATCTGTATATCTGCGCTGCCCTCCAAGTCGGCCAGCGTGCGTGAGACGCGCAGTATCCTGTCGTACGACCTTATGCTGAGCTTCATTTTGTTGTACGCATCATCGAGCAGCTTTTCCGCTGTATGGTCGAGTATACAGTATTTTTTTATGTGTTCTGTCTTCATCTGCGAATTAAAGCTTATATTCTCATAGCTAAAGCGCCGCTTCTGCATCTCATACGCACGCTCTACGTCAGCTCGCAGATCTGACGATGACATGCCAACGCTCCCGGCTTTTATTTCCTCTATGCCGGGAACATGAAGATTTATCGTCATGTCTATCCTGTCGAGGAACGGTCCTGAAAGCTTTGCTCTGTAGCGCACTACGTCTCCGGGAGCGCATGTGCATTCATTGCGGCTGTCGCCGTAAAAGCCGCACGGACATGGATTCATAGCACATACTGTCAGGAATTTTGACGGGAATATTACCTTTCCGGAAACTCTTGATACAGCGCACTGCTCATCCTCCATTGGCTTTCTGAGTGATTCTATGGCTGAGCGTGAAAATTCAGGAAGTTCATCCAGAAAAAGTATTCCAAGATGAGCAAGCGTGGCTTCGCCTGCTTTTACAGGGCGTCCTCCTCCTATGAGCGCTGCGGGCGATACAGTATGATCAGGCGCTCTGAATGGTCTGGTCAGTGCAAGCGCCCGGCCTGCGGGCATGTCGCCGAAAACGCTGTGTATTTTTGTGACCTCGAGCTGTTCTTCGTATGTCATCGGCGGCATTATCGACGGGAGCCGCCGCGCGAGCATCGTCTTTCCGGCGCCCGGGGCGCCGACCATCAGGACATTATGCATTCCTGCTGCTGCCGCCTGCAATGCTCTTTTGGCGCTTTCCTGACCTGCTACATCTGCGAAGTCAGGCCCGCCCGCGCTATGCGCTGTAAGGGCAGAATACTCAAAGCTTATACTTTCTATGGCTTTTTCACCTCTTATGAACTCTATGACATCTCGCAGAGTCTCTGCAGGATATATCTCCATGCCGTCTATGAGTGCTGCTTCGGCTTTGTTTCCTGCAGGTATCACTATTCTCTCGATGCCGCAGTCGCGCAGGCCGGTAAGCATCGGCAATATGCCCTTTACAGGATTGATCCGTCCGTTGAGCGCCAGCTCCCCCAGAAACGCATACGCACCAGCGCTGTGTTCTGTTCCGGCAGATGATTCGAGTATGCATACTGCTATCGGCAGGTCAAAATGCGTCCCTACCTTCCTTACGTCAGCCGGTGACAGGTTTACCGTAACACGCTTATCCGGAAAGCTGAAGCCGGAATTTGCTATCGCTGTCCTGACACGTTCCTTTGACTCTCGTATCGCTGTGTCGGGAAGTCCGACTATGTTGAGTGACGGCAGTCCAAAGGCTACGTCTGACTCTACTGTTACTTCTACAGCGTCAAGGCCGCAAAGCGTACTGCTTTTTACTTTTGAATACATGTTTCTACCCCTTATCCGTTTTCTGATATTTACAACTAAAATTTTCGAACAAAATATGCGTAATATGCTGCTCACGCCGCGAGCGCATTTTTTATATGACGGATATAAAATTTCTTCCTTATATATAATACTTCTACGACCTCTATGCGGGCGCTGTCGCAGCCGTGCCGGTATCTGCTCATATACACGGCTGCAGCGCGGCTTATATGCTCCAGCTTACGCCTGTCTACTGCCTCGCACGGCATGCCGTGACGCAGTGATGTGCGTGTTTTTACTTCTATAAAGCATAGCGTGCTCCCGTCTATTGCGATTATGTCTATCTCACCGGACCTGCACCTGTAATTTCTGTGGAGAACGCGGTATCCCTTTTTATCGAGATATTCTACTGCTCTGTTTTCACCTGTTTTCCCAAGCTCCATATTGATCTTCCCCCTGATTCTCATGTGAATATTTTAAATCATTGTAAATATTTACAAGTCTTCGTCTGTTCATACTAACAGTTTGTTTATTTAATGTCAATATATTGCTGTAATTTTCAGTAATATTTTTAATTTACAGGAATCATAAGAATAAAAAAACAGACCTGCCGGTAACTGCTTATCCCGGGCGGTCTGCCTTATCAGTGTCTGACAAAAATCGAAAAAGGAGCCCACTTGCTTGTAAAAGCGGGCTCCATCCGGTATCAGACATTACGTTATTTTAAAAGTCCGACAACATTATCAAGTATCACATCAGCTGCCTGCGCCTTGGACATTTTTTCATAAGTGCAGAGCGATCCGTCTGATGCTTTTATTATAGTAATGATATTTGTATCATGGTCAAAGCCTGCGCCCGGCGCAGAAACATCATTCGCTACTATCATATCGAGGTTCTTGCGCTTCATTTTATCGCGCGCATATGCTTCGAGGTCGTTAGTCTCAGCAGCGAAGCCTACTAATATATGGCTGCCCTTTTTCTTTCCGAGCGTCTCTAATATATCAGGATTTTTTGCAAGCTCTATCGTAAATACGCCGTCTGATTTCTTTATCTTGTGGTCGTACTGATTTACTACATAGTAGTCAGCAGGCGCAGCCGCCTTTATAACGATATCAACGTCATCAAATACGCCCTCGCACGCTTCGAGCATCTGCTTTGTAGTTTTAACGTCTATGCGCTTTATTTCTTCACTGCATGAAAGGTTTACAGGACCTGAAACAAGAGTAACGTCTGCTCCGCGTCTGCGCGCTGCTTCTGCCACAGCGTAGCCCATCTTCCCTGATGAACGGTTGCTTATGTACCTTACAGGATCTATGTCCTCGACTGTAGGACCGGCCGTTACGAGTATGCGGCGGCCGGCGAGGTCTTTTGCCTCCTCCTGCTCGTCGCCGTGAGGCGTCGTCACGCTGTCTTCATTCGTGCATTCGTCATTTATCTCATCAAGGAGCTTCAGTACGTAGTCAACTATTTCTGCAGGCTCTGCCATACGTCCCTTGCCTACGTCTCCGCACGCGAGCAGACCTGAGCCCGGCTCTATAAAATAGTATCCGAGTTTTTTTAATTTGGCAATATTTTCCTGTGTTATCAGATTTTCGTACATGTTTACGTTCATCGCAGGTGCGAAGACTATCTTTGCGCGTGATGCCATTATCGTTGTAGTCAGCATATCGTCAGCTATGCCGTTTGCTACCTTTCCTATTACATTTGCTGTAGCAGGCGCTATAAGGAAAACGTCGGCCTTCTGCGCAAGCGCTACGTGGCCTACCTTCCAGGCCTCCGGCGCTGCAAACGTGCTCGTGACTACGGGATTCTTTGAAAGAGTCCTGAATGTAAGCGGGTCAACGAATTCACACGCGTTTTCTGTCATTATAACGTCTATCTCTGTATCTTCTTTTTTAAGTCTGCTTACAACATCTGCAGCCTTGTAGCAGGCTATTCCGCCTGTAACGCCTACAACTACGTTTCTGCTCATTTTAATTACCTCTGAAAAGACCCGGACTCAGTCTTATCCTGCAGCTGGGCCCGTGTTATTTTCCTACTCAGCGTCTGCTTCAGCTTCATCCTGTGCGTCTGCTTCAGCGTCTTCCTCGCCTGCATGTACAGCAGCCTCAGCAGCGTTATGAGCGTCCATATAGTGCTCATGCTCTATCTCGAGAGCTTCCTGCTCTGTCTCAAAGCTTCTGCTGTAAGTTATCTGGTCCTCAGCTATCTCTTCTGTTGCGATAGATACAGGCTTGTTTATAGCCGGATCGTCTACGAGTACAGGCATTCCGTCAATGATGTCTCTTGCTCTCTTTGAAGCCATTGCAACGAGTGTGTATTTGCTGTCTACCTTTGTTCTGAGTAAATTGATCGATGGATATAACATTATGCATTCTCCCCCTTATATTTTTCCAGCAGCGATGCTGCTTTTTCATCTATTCTGTGGTGCTCGGCATTCATTATTTCTTTTACCGTCTCCACTGCTTCCTTCAGATCGTCGTTTACGACGAAATAATCGTATTTGTCGAGATAAGCTATCTCGCCCATTGCCTTGCTCATGCGGAGCTCAACGTCAGCTTCAGATTCAGTTCCGCGCGTGTTTATGCGCTCTCTCAGGTCGTGAAGTGACGGCGGCAGTATGAATATGAACACGCCCGAATCACAAGATCGCTTTACCTGCATGGCACCCTGAACATCTATCTCAAGTATGACGTCAAGGCCCTCTGCCAGCTTGTCAAGAACAGACTGCTTAGGCGTACCGTAGTAATGCCCATGCACGCCGGCGTGCTCAAGAAAACCTCCGTTTTCCACTCTCTTAAGGAATTCATCGTCAGTGATGAAGTAATAATGAACTCCGTTCACCTCGCCCTCGCGCGGTCCGCGTGTCGTCGCCGACACAGAAAGACTTACATTTTCTGACGAATCCATTATTTCCTTAACGATCGTGCCTTTGCCTACGGCTGAAGGCCCTGAGATAACAAATAATCTGCCCTGTGGCATCCTTCTCACCTCTTGTAAATATATCTCTTACTCTATATTCTGAACCTGCTCGCGTATCTTTTCTATCTCGCTCTTTATCGCAAGCACGCGGTTAGTGATCTCTATATCATTAGCCTTTGAGCCTATCGTGTTAGCTTCTCTATTCATTTCCTGAACAAGGAAGTCGAGCTTTTTGCCGTCAGGCTGTGAGCTCTTTGTGATTATATTCTCGAGCTGCTGTATGTGACTGGCAAGTCTTACAGTTTCTTCCGTAACATTTACCTTGTCTGCAAACACAGCCGCTTCAAGGAGTATGCGTTCCTCAGTAGCAACGATGCTCCCGCCTATCATTTCAGTTATGCGCGCTTTGAGCTTTTCTGCATATTCTTTTACAGTCTCCGGCGAGCGTTCCTCTATTTCTTTTACAAGACCGGCTATCAGGCCGCCTCTCATAAGTATATCTTCTGAAAGCTTTTCGCCCTCTATGCATCTCATCTCATCGTGACGCTTTACCGCATCTGCCACGACGCTGCACAGCAGGCGCGTTATCTCGTCCTCGTCCTCTACGTCAGGTACAGACTTGAGAACGTCAGGCATAGACGCTATATATTCGAGCCTTATCGGATCGTCCATGCCGAGCGCGCTTTTGAGCTCGTTCAGACTGTCAACGTACTGCTTTGCGATCGCCGTATTGAGCTTTATATTTACATCATCGTCAGCCGTGTTTTCGACCATGACAGATACTTCTATCTTGCCGCGTCTGACAGTTTCCTTTACAGTGCTCTTTATCTTTTCCTCTGCGAACGAATATCTGCGCGGCATGCGCACGCTTATGTCGCAGTATCTGTGATTTACTGATTTTATCTCAACAGTAATGACGCGCTTGTCGTCAGTGTACTCGCTTCTTCCGAAGCCTGTCATGCTCTTTACCATGATCTCAGATATTCTCCCTTGAATGTCAGTAAAGCCGTTCCTTCCATATATATCATGTACGAACGGCCTTTATCCTCCCACGCGCCGGGCGCGTCAGCATCAGCTCCCGTGCCTGCAGCTGAAACAGTTACGATCACCTCGCCGCCGGGCATTATTACCTTGAGACGGTCGGAAAGTCCTTTTTCGAAATGGGCCGCTACAGCGCTGCTGCATGCTCCCGTACCGCAGGCGAGCGTCTTTCCGGCGCCGCGCTCCCATGTGCTGCACAGTATAGTTTCATTGTTAACTATACGGACGAAATTTACATTCGTCCTGGCAGGCGCAAACTCGCCGGAGTACTCTATATCGTGTCCGTTAGCATACGCAAGAGCGTCGAGCGCTCCCATGCCCTCTGCCGCATCTGTATCAGCAAATATGACAGCGTGAGGAACTCCGAGGTGCATCGCTACAGTCTCGAAGCCGCAGCTTTCTACTGCCCTCTTATCACTGAACGTTCCCATATCGACTCTTACTCTCGTGACAGACGGTGTCTTTTCAAGCACCTGTATATGCTTTATGCCATCACCTGTTTCGACAGAGAATTCAGCTTTTTTTATTATATCGTGGTCAGTAACGAACTTTGCGAAGCAGCGTATGCCGTTGCCGCACATGGAAGCCTCGCTGCCGTCTGCGTTGTAGAAATTCATCTTTACGTCGGCGCTGTCAGAAGGCTCGGCGAGCACAAAGCCGTCAGCTCCGACTCCGAAACGTCTGTCACAGACTGATGCCGCAAGCTCCGGTATATCAGCCGCGGATATCGACAGAAACATATTGTCCGCGATAACGAAATCGTTTCCTGCGCCCTGGTATTTACAAAATTCCAATTACTTTTCTCCTGAAATATGTTATCATTAACGTTGCAAAAACGTTCGATGCACGTTTCTGCATATTCATGCTATTATATAACTTAAATGGCTTTTTTTCAAGCTGTTATTCAACAAAGCATCATATTTAGATCACCTGAAGGAGGCGATACCAATGGCATTCGACGGAATGGTCACCACAGCGGTGGTTTCCGAGCTTAGCGACAAGCTCCTGAATGGCAAGATAGACAAAATATACCAGCCTGCGGCTGAAGAAATAATACTCAATATCCACTGCGGCCGGGAAAAATACCGGCTTTTCATTTCAGCAAACACGAGCCACGCGAGCATATATCTGCTCGACGAGAACGGCGGCGGAAATCCGCAGAACCCGCCCGCATTCTGCATGCTGCTCAGAAAGCACCTGCAGAGCGCCCGCATACGCGAGATACGGCAGGTGGATTCAGAGCGTATCGTTGAGATATACACTGATGCGATAAATGAGCTCGGATTCAATGTGAATCATAAGCTTGTTATCGAAATAATGGGCAAGCACAGCAACATCCTGCTCATAGACATAAAAACAGGAAAGATACTCGACTGCATCAAGAGGATATCCGGCGATGTAAACCGCTACAGGCAGACGCTTCCGGGACTGACATACGTAGCTCCGCCGTCTCACGACAAGATACCGTATGTCGGACTTTCGTATGACGCATTCCTTGAAGCATGCGGCGGCGAGGGCGGCCTTGGACAGTCGCCTGAAAAGTCGCTTCTCAAGGGTATCCAGGGCATCAGCCCCGTTATGTCATCAGAGCTGTGCTTCAGAGCGCAAGTGCGTATAGCAGGCACTGACCGCGAGCTTGCGCCTGCCATATATGAAGAGCTTACTGACGCCGTGTCAGGCCTTAAGAGCGGACGTATCTCTCCGGCAGTTTACCGCGACCAGTCGGGCTCGCCGCAGGAATTCCATGCGCTCGAGCTCACTATGTATGAGAATGAGTACACAGCTGACCACAAAGATTCCATAAGCGAGACATGCGCGTCATACTACGACGGACGTTCGTCTACTAACCGCATACGTCAGAAGGCTTCCGACATGTACAGGACCGTTTCATCCGCGCTCGACAGACTGCTGCTCAAAAAGCAGCGCCTGAACGAAGACCTGCTGCAGGCAGAGGATTCCGACAAGTACAGGCTTTACGGCGAACTGCTGACAGCTTCGCTGCATTCTGTCCGGGACGGACGCAGCTCCGCCGAGGTACTTAATTATTACGACGGGAGCACGATGACTATTCCTCTCGACCCGCGCTTCACTGCTGCTCAGAACGCGCAGCGCTATTTCAAAAAATACGGCAAGTTCAGGACTGCAATAGTCGAAAAGGGTGTGCAGCTCAAGGAAACAGAGCAGGAGATATCTTACCTCGATTCTGTGCTTACATTTATTGACAACGCACGTACAGTAGATGACCTTGAGGATATCCGCGCGGAGCTTATCGAAAACGGCTTCCTGAAAAAGAAGAACGCGCGCGAACGCGACAGGAAGCTGAAGCTAAAGCCTTATGAGTACCACACGACGAGCGGCAAGCGCGTACTCGTCGGCAGGAATAACCGCGAAAACGATCTGCTGACATTCAAAAATGCCGGCTCTCGCGACATATGGATGCACACGAAGGACATACCGGGCTCTCACGTTATCCTCCTTACTGAGGGCGAAGAGCCTACCGAAGAAGAAATATTCGAGACGGCTGCTATCGCCGCATGGCACAGCAAGGCAAAGCTCTCAGGTCAGGTGCCTGTAGACTACGTCCGCGTAAAATATGTCAAGAAGCCTAACGGCGCAAAACCGGGCTACGTAATATTCACGAATAATAATACGGTCTACGTAACTCCGGCCGACCCGGCGGCCCCACAGCCTGATACCGAAGTGAAACGCTCGAGGGTTACGTGATAGACCCTGGATATGAAGCTAAAAAGCTCACCGATATATAACAGCAAGGGAGAACATTGCATATGGTATACACAGTAGGAGAAATGTCAAAGCTGCTCGGCATACCGAGCTCCACACTCAGATATTACGACAAGGAAGGCCTTCTGCCCTTCGTAGAACGCTCGCCGGGCGGCATACGCATGTTCCAGGAAAAGGATTACGAATGGCTCAAGATCATAGAATGCCTTAAAAAGGCAGGAATGTCTATAAAAGACATAAAGAAATACATAGAGCTGTCACTTCAGGGCGACGAAACGATAAGCGAGCGTCTCCAGATGTTCAGAGACCGGCGCGAATCACTGCTGGCTCAGATGGCTGCACTGCAGCAGACGCTCGACGTTATAGATTACAAATGCTGGTATTACGAAACAGCCGAACAGGCAGGAAGCCTTGACGCTTTAAACGATATCGCTCCCGACGACCTCCCGGAGCAGTTCCGTTCAGTAAAACGCAGTCTTTCAGATGTGCCTGAGAAAAAGATGTAATAGTAAGAAATACCGCCCGCGCAGCGCGAGCGGTATTTTATTATCTCAGCAGCGAAAGCAGCTCCTCCTGGCTGAGCTGCGCCAGATTTACGCCGTCGGCTGCGCCGACGATACTGTCAGCGAGGTCTTTCTTGACCTCCTGAAGCTGCTGTATTTTTTCTTCTATTGAATTTTTAACTATCATTTTGTAAACAGTTACCTTCTTTTTCTGCCCTATGCGGTGCGCGCGGTCTGTAGCCTGGTTCTGCGCGGCTACGTTCCACCACGGGTCGTAATGTATGACTATGTCAGCGCCCGTCAGATTCAGGCCTGTACCGCCTGCCTTGAGCGATATCAGGAATACAGGCACGCTGTTTTCGTTAAACGCGCGTACGAGCTCCAGACGTTCTTTTTTAGGCGTAGCACCCGTTATCGTATAAAACTCTATGCCGCGCCTTTCAAGCTCACCGCTGATTATATCCAGCATTGAGGTAAACTGTGAAAATACAAGCATACGGTGTTCACCGTCTATAGCGCTCTCTATGAGATCCATGCATGACTCGAGCTTTGCGGAGCTGCCGTCATAGTTATTGAAGCAGAGCGACGGGTCGCAGCATATCTGGCGCAGCTTCATAAGCTCTGCCAGTATCTGTATTTTATTTCTGCCAAACTGGCTCGATGACTGCTCCGTGATCATCCTCTGCATGTGGACTACCTGAGCATCGTAAACGCGCTGCTGCTTTTCATCAAACTGAACTACACGGTTTTCTTCAAGCTTGTCAGGAAGATCCTTAAGAACGTCCTTCTTGAGCCTTCGCATTATAAACGGCGATACCATCTGCTGAAGACGTCTCATCGCATCCTTGTCACCATACCTCACGATAGGCAGCTCAAACTTTTTCTTGAACGTTTCGTAGTTATAAAGGAAGCCCGGCATGAGAAAATCAAATATGCTCCAAAGCTCGCTCAGCCTGTTTTCCACAGGTGTACCTGTAAGCGCAAGCTTGTGACTGCTCTCTATCACCTTTACGGCCTTTGCTGCCGCAGTCGTGTGGTTCTTTATATACTGCGCTTCATCGATTATCTCATATGAAAATTTCTTGCCGTCATAGCAGCTTATATCCCTCTTCAAAAGGTCGTACGATGTCACAAGTACGTCATACGACTGCCAGCTTTCTATCAGCTCACGACGCTCTGCCTGCGTACCGGCTATCACAAGCACCTTAAGCTCCGGCGCGTACTGCCTTATCTCCTCGAGCCAGTTGTAAACAAGCGAAGCAGGAGATACTACTAATGAAGTCCTGCTGCGAATAATATCCGGATCTGCGTCTGCGTAATCGCAGCTGTCCGGCTGCCGGGCAGCCCCATCATATATATCGCATTCTGCATTACATTCATTTACACCTGAAAGCAGCACAGCTATAGCCTGCAGCGTCTTTCCCAGTCCCATGTCATCAGCAAGTATACCGCCGAATCCATACTCTCCGAACGTCTTTATCCACTTGAAGCCGTCCTTCTGATAACCGCGCATGACGCTCGACAACGATGCGGGCTCGTCAAAGTCAGCATCTCCCACAGTCCTGAAATTCCTGACAAGCTGGCGGAAATTCCTGTCGCGGTCGGCGTATACCGATTTGTTTTCATCGAGCAGCGCGTCGAGGTACAGCGTCCTGTATACAGGTATACCGATCTTTTCCTTCAAGAGCTCCTTCAGCGGCACGTTCATGCTCTGCACGAGTTCATTGAGCATTACGAGCGACTCGCTCTGCATATCGAGAAAATCTCCGTTCTTCAGGCGATAAAATTTCTTGTTTTCCTTGTATTCGCTGAGTATATCGAGCAGCTCCTCGCGCGATATATCCTCAGTAGATATCTGCAGGTCGAGCAGCCCCTGAGACACAGAAACGCCTACCGATACTCTAAGCTGACGCGCAGTGTTCATATTCTGGAATCGGCTCGTAGACATGACCTCGCCGTACTCGCTCAGCACATCAGCGCCCTCAGATACGATGTAATACATCTGATCCTCGTCATTGGCGCATGTAAACACATCGTTCACGCTGTCATAATCAGGGAAGAGCTGCATGAGGACGTCAGTGACCTCTGCTTCCTTCTGCTTCTGCCTGAACGGCGCTATGAAAGCATTGCCGCCCATTATATCGGTAACTGAAAATTCCTGCTCGCCGTACGATGCATACGCTCTGCATGTGAGCGCCCCGCCGTCCGAATCAAGATAAAATGTAAAGGCTGCCTCAGGAGGCACATAGCTGCGTATCTCCTCGCGCCCCGACTCTACGACTGTCATATACCGCTCGAGCTCCGGGAGCACGTCATGATAAAACTCTGAAAGCCTGTTGCGGCCTATGCTGAAATATATCTCATTGTCTTCAGCCTTCTCAACGAGCTGCCTTATGCCGTCGGAAAACTCCTTTTCAGCCCTGCATATCCTGTCGTTCACGAGAAAATACAGACTTTCTACGCCTTCCCAGTAATACGGTATCTTCGCACTGACTTCTATCCCGTCAAATATGCCCGAATGTCCTTCATCAGCCGCAGCGTCCGGCGCTGAAGAGATCGTTCTACGCATATTTCCGTATAGAGGCGATGAAGAATCGTCATCGGTTCTGCGAGTTATATTAAGGATTATTTCAGGGTTTTCCTCCATGAAAGTCATATCGAATCTCGTTTTTACGAGCTTATCCTTATCCTCGTACTCGACACTTCTGCCGTTCATTATGTTCCAAAATTTGTCAAGTCTCCATCCGTACAACAGGAGCACACTGTTTTTAGGCTTTCTCAGAAAGCCCCTTGAAAGCTCACTCATCCGTTCGTACTGCTGGGAGTCCTCCTGTACTATACGCATTATCAAGCGCAGCCAGTCGCGCGCTTCAGGAGTGAAATCATCAGGGTCGTGGCTTATTTCTGTTTTTGTGCCGTACATCGCGTTTTCGGCATTCCTGACGTGTTCGCAGAAATCGCTGAAATTTTTTATAAGGAATTTTTTAGAATTGCCTATACGGAATCCGAGTTCAAGAGAATAATTGTTTTTTATAAGACGCGGCACAAGCTCTATCCCCTCGTTCTGCCTGTCTATACCGCTCATTATCGCCATACGCTTAGCACGGCGACTGCGTTCGCGTTCCTTTTTAAATGAGCTTAAAAATCTGTTTCCTGCACGGTCGGTGGCATCGCCTATGCTGTAGTCGCTGAGGTATTTTTCTGTAAGGTCGAGCAGCGCCGACGAATACGCGCAGTTTCTTACATTACCGCAATACACGCGTACAGCGCTCTCGCGTTGGCACTGCGGGCAGCTGCACATCATATCAAGTATCCTGTTTCTGAAAAATTTTATACGAACAATAAAATCACGCCTCAGCTCATCCGAATGCCCCATACCCTCTACCTCGAGCATCATGTCCTCAGAATAATTTACATATCCCGCAGCTACTCGCTTGAGAGTCACTTTTTTCTGACTGTTCAGAAGCGCTCCGTTCTTTCTTGATATTTCCGATATGTCCGCAAGCCTTCTTATCCTGTCTATATTGTAATATTGATATTTTTCATTATCCGCGATATCCAAATTCAGCCACCTCATTTCATCATCCGAAGTCCCGGTCCGCACGTGCCACGCCGATTTTCGGCAATGTATTATTATATCATGTATCTGCTTAATTGGGATGGTCTGAGGGCAATAATATTTTTCTTTTTGATATTTTTACTTCAACGCAGCAGAGCGCCCGATGCATGGCTCTTATCAAGCCTGCACCGAGCGCTCTGTTTTAATATTTGAGTATATATATTTGCCGTTACTTTTCTTCTTCTACCTTTGAAGAATTTATAGCATCGTAGCCCTGCTCGCCTGTGCGGATGCGGATGACATTATCGAGGTCGTACGTGAATATCTTTCCATCGCCGTAATGTCCTGTACCCGCCGTTTTCATTATCGTATCAACTGCTACTTTTCCCCAGTTTTCATCTGAAACGACTATTTCAAGTTTTATTTTTGGCAGTATCTGTGTAACGACCTCTCGACCTCTTACTAATGTTTTCATGCCGCGCTGCGTCCCGCAGCCCATTACCTGGTATACTGTAATGCCTGTTATCTCTGCTGCTATGAGCGCGTCTACGACGTCGTTCATTTTTTCTTCTCTTATGATAGCTTCTATCTTCTTCATATTCCATTCTCCATATTTCTACTAATCAAGTCCGTTGAATGACGGATAAGCTGTTTCGCCGTGCTCTGTCATATCGAGACCGAGCTTTTCATCGTGCTCGCTTACTCTGAGCGGAGTTATGAGACGAGTAAGACCGAGGCATATAAGCGTGCCGACTACTGCGATCGCAATAGTAACTACTATGCTGATGACCTGAGCTGTGAACAGGTGCGTATCACCGAAAACGAGTCCGTCCCACTGAGCCACGCTGTTTATAGAGCTCTTTCCGAAAAGGCCTGTTGCTATGCCGCCCCAGATACCGCCTATACCGTGGCATCCGAATGCGTCGAGCGCGTCATCATATCCGAACTTTTTCTTTATTACTGAAACGCCGAAATAGCATATCGGGCTGACAAGTCCACCTATAATGATCGCAGACCAGAGAGGTACGAAGCCTGCGCCCGGTGTTATGGCTACGAGTCCGAGAACAGCGCCTGTTACTGCACCGATGACTGTCGGCTTTCCTGATTTTATAACATCTATCATCATCCATGTTATCATACCCATTGCAGCAGATGTATTAGTCGTCATGAATGCGTGTACTGCAAGACCGTCTGCTGCGAGAGCGCTTCCTGCGTTGAAGCCGAACCATCCGAACCACAGCATAGAGCCGCCGAGCACTACGAGCGGGATGTTATGCGGTCTGATGTTTATCTGATCGTATCCTGTCCTGCGTCCAAGGAGTATAGCTGCTACGAGTCCCGAAACGCCTGAGCTTATATGTACTACGTTGCCTCCTGCGAAGTCAACTGAGCCGAGCTCTGCGAGGAATCCGCCGCTGCCCCATACCATGTGAGCCAGCGGATAGTAAACGAGCACTGACCAGAATATTATAAAGAAGAACAATGCCTTGAATTTCATCCTGCCTGCGATGGCGCCTGTAATGAGTGCCGGTGTTATGAGCGCAAACATCATCTGGAATGCTGCAAAGAGCAGTGCCGGGATAGTATCTGAGTAATCGCCCGACTCCCAGCCGACGTTATTCATAAAGAGTGAGCTGAAGCCGCCTATGATGCCGCCGTGGTTTCCTGCAAATGCGAGCGAGTAGCCTATCGCTACCCACATAACGGCGCATACACCCATTATGAATACTGATGACATCATCGTATTTGCAACGTTTTTCCTTCTTGAAAGGCCGCCGTAAAAGAATGCGAGCCCCGGCGTCATGAAGAACACGAATGCCGTGCATATCATCATGAAGCCTGTATCTCCTGAGTTTATCATAATTCTGTCCTCCTGCAATAAGTTTTTATCCATAAATTCCACTATGCTCCACGCTGCAGACAGGAACATAATAAAAAAGGAGTTCACACGTCAGGTTTTTCCTGAGTATGAACTCCCTTGTTCTTGTAACCCATAATACCACAATGTCATGGGATTGCAAGAGGAAATTGTATACGTTTTCTGTTTTTTTGATTAAAATGTATTGTTATAAATACGGGACGCTATTAAGGGCCTGCGGATATACGAAACGCTCCGTGGTGCATGGAATTTCAACTGCGCTTATCCGTATATCCTCCGGCCTTTTAAGGCGTCTTTTTTAGTATATTTCATCAAACTGTCATACCGTCATCGTATACAGGTCTGCCGCCGAAGGACGGGAGGGTGGTTACTGCGTCTGCCTCGTCAGCGTGTACGGGGGGGTCGGCTTCGTCGTCTGTTCCGTCTGCTTCGTATGAATATATGCTGTCGTAGTCGGCTTTATAGACGTTGTACAGTTCTTCGTCGATCTGCATTCCGTAGTAGTCGTAAAGGTTTACTATTGAATATACGCGATCGTTGTAGCCTGAATTCCAGTAATAGTTAAATTCTGACTTGTCGGTCGTGTAATAGTCGAGCGCATTCAGCTGCAGCTGCAGACCTTCGATGTAGTTGTCGATGTAGTACTCGATGCTGCTGTAGTCTGATGTCTGATACGGCGTGAGCTCGCTGAGTTCGTCGTTTATCAGATTCTGGAAGAATTTTACATATTCTTCATCAGGCGGGCTTTTAAGGTCGTCATCGCTCAGGGAGTTCCTGTAATACAGCTGGTCTGAAACTGCCTGCATGAATGAATCGTCACTTTCTGTGACTGTGTATGTATCAGTCGTATCGTCAAATGTAAAGTCAGGCATGCGATTCGTTATAAGCGAGCCGCACGATGTTATGAGCGCCGTAATGATGTTAAGACCTATTATGACTGCGATTATAACAACTATTAGCTTTCCCGGCTGACTCTGTACCTGATATCTGCCGTTGCTGCTTCGGCTCGTTCCGGCGCTGCGGCTTGAGTCCGCCGTGTGATGGCGGCGGAAGCTTATGCTTGCTGACGGTGTTTTAGCACCGCTGCTCTGCCCTCCTGCGAATTTTTTAACTGTACCGAGCGGCGATGATGAGTCGTCTGAGCATATATCATCGAACGAGCTGTGTGAGTGTGACATTCCCTTTCCGCTGCTGCGCGGTGAACCTTCGTTTAAAAGGTCGCCACTCCTGAATGTCTTTCCGTCTATAGAACCGGTTCCGTTAGTCCTGGCTGACCTTCCGGCGGCTGCCATCTGTCTGCCGCCGATGAATTCAGGCCTGCTGCTTATCTCTGCAGGCGCTCCGCATTTCGGACAGAAAGCGCTTACATCAGAAAATATCCTACCGCATTTTTTACAGATTATCTTAGCCATTATCTTCCTCACCGAATCCACTAGTTAATTATTACTTATTCTTGTTTATGATCCTTGATTCGTACTCTCCTGTCGCTATGTCGATGCAGCGGACGAATAAAGATACCTTGTTGTCCTCGTTGAGGCTCTCCCATACCTTCTGCGCGAAGGCATCGATATCGCCTGCGTCTGAAAGGTCTATCCACTCAGGCTCGCCCTCGAAGCTCGGAAGCGGGTCACCATCGTTCATGTAAGTGTGGATGAAGCGTCCTTCTCCTGCTTTCGGATTCTCATAAGCAAAAGTGTAGCGGTTGCATGAGTCAGGGTCGCCGTTGTTGCTCTTGAGGATGGACATTGCGTAGTTGTACTTGCCGTTTTCTATATGCATGATGCCTGATATCCTCGGCGTGTAGTTAGGACCGTCAGGCTCGAATTCTCTCGTTCTGAGCGACTGCTCAAATGTCTGCTGCTTATCCATGAGGTCATAAACAGTATCTGTCTGATCGCCGTTAGTCACGATAGTCTTGTTGCCGAGCACGCGTACAGGCGCGTATATGATAAGGCTCGGATCGCTGAGCTTTGAAGGGTCGAACGCCTGCGTGCGGATGCCCTCGCCATCCTCTACGAATACTCTGTTTCTGCTGTTTTCGCTCCTTCCCATGATGAAGTAAGCTGTGACAGCCTTTGCGCCGTCTGAAGTACGGCCTATAACTATACCTCTTCCGGGGTATGCATTTTTGCTGAGCTGGTCATATAATGATAATTTTTCCATTTTGTGTACTCTGCCTTTCATTTGCTTTTATTTTTAATTTTTAAAATATTATACAACGTTTTATTTGGACCGCGCGCCTCAGCGCGGAATCGCTCATCCGCCGGGCGGATGCAGGATCTTTGCTCTTATTACAGCCTATGACATCTTTGACTTGTCGAATGCTATCTCAGGATTTATGCTCTGAATAAACGCAAAGTTCTGTGCAAGCTGCGGAAGGAGCTCCTGGTTCATGTCGTATTTCGCATACATCATGAAGAATATCATGCTGAACATCTCGCGGCGCTCCTCGTCCGTTTTGAGCGCGTGCATTATCTTTGAACAGACTGAGCCCATGCGCTTATAGAGCCTGTATGCGTCATCGTACTCTTCTATGCCGAATCTGTCGAGCCATTCCTGAACAGTTACCTCCTCATCGCGCGTCGCCGCGCAGTCGAAATCATCCAGATAATAATGGAACTCGTTTCGGTCCGTCTCTTCGTTAAATATGTCGATGCGTCCGAGCGGATACAGGGAGCACGCTACCGGCTTTACGTCATGGACGGAGCACTTTCCCTTTTTCAGGAATATGCACGATGTATCGAGGTGATCCTTCATCACTATGAGCGGGAGCATCGATTCATTGCCCGGGACCATGTCGCAGTATTTCTGTATGACCTCTGTCATTTCCATGCCGAGATGCTTCGCTATCCTGTATATGTCAACAGTTGACATGAGAACTTTATTTTCAGGTGTGATATTTCGGCAGCATTCGCCGCATTCAGCGCACTTGAATTTAAATGTACTTGATTTAGGTATGAAATTCTTATCTAATGATGCCTTGTTTTTAATGTCTCTTTTAATTGCCATGTTATGTTTCACTCCATTCTCCGCGCTGCGGGCCTTTATCTGCTTTCTGTTATTCATTACGCACTGTGGCTGTTTGCCGCCGCGACTGCGCCCGCTTCTCCTATCGGCGCGTATGCGTAGAGCTGTCTTTCGAGCACCTCTTCATAGACCTTTATCATTTTTGATGCAAACGCTTCTTTTGAATAGTGTTCCTTTATCGTCCTCTCCGCTGCGCTCGCGATGCGCTCGCGCAGCTCTGCCGATGATGCGAGCTGTGACGCTATCGTCCCAAACTCTGCCGCACTGCTGTACATAAAGCCGTTCTCACCGTGCCCTATCAGCGCGTTCAGGCAGTCATCGCGCCTGCATAAAAGCGACAGTCCGCATGCCATCGCTTCGAGATAAGTAAGACCCTGCGTCTCGCTCTGAGACGCGCTTACAAAAACGTCTCCAAGTCTGTAATAATCGGCTATATGCTCAGGCGGTGCCATGCCCGCAAATATTACTTTATCGGATATGCCGAGCTGTTTTACTTTTTCTTCCAGCGCACCGCGGTAAGGTCCGTCACCCACGAGAAGCAGCTTGGCACCCTCAGGCGCATCTGTACTCATCATATCAAGCAGCTCGCCTATATTTTTCTCCGCGCCCAGTCGGCCGAGATAAAGCATTACAAAATCATCATCAGTCAGCCCGAGATCCGCCCTGCATATGCTCGGAGCTGCCACAGGCTTCATGAGCTTTTCAAGCTCAAGGCCTGTAGGAACCTCATATATAGGAGCCTTTACTCTGTACCTGCGCAGGAGCGAACGGACTTTTCCGGTCGGAACTACAACGCCTGCGACTCCCGCGAGCACCCGCCTTGAAAATACGCATGCCATGCGCTTTCCGAGCGCTGCATTAGGTGAGAAATACTTTGTGTAATCCTCGTATACTGTATGATACGTGTGAACGAGCGGACACCCACACACGCGAGATATCTTCTTTGCCATAAAATATGTAGAAAACTCACACTGGCTGTGGACTACATCAGGCTTCCATTTTATAAGCGCGTGTATGACAGGAGCTGCCAGCGCAGCGCGCATCCTCGCCTTCGGATATATCTTTCCCACTCCGATCGAGCCTACATAATAAACATGTTTATCAACATGTGACAAATGTGTCGAAGAAAGCGTGAGTATGCGAACGTCATGCCCCGCCGCTCTCAGACCTGCTGCGAGATTCACAACTGATGTCACTACACCGTTAATCGCGGGTAAGTACCAGTCTGTTGTTATCAGTATTTTCATATGCTCCCAATATCCTTTCCTTTTTCAAGCCGCCTGCAGATGCAGCCGCGTTAGCTGCCGCCGTCATAAACGCATACTGAAATACAGCCATGCAAACGTTTACGATATATCTGCAGTCTGTCTCATAATCCTCTGCTCCGCTGCGCTCCATAAGGTAATTCCTGTGGCTCGTCACCCAAAAATCCTTTGCGCTGGCAAAATCAGGCAGCGCTATTGCTGATGCCCTGTCTGACCTGAGATAATCCTCCAGCACGTAATGCAGACCCCATTCGTATCTGCGGTGCTCCTGTATGTTTTCTCCAAACACTTCGTTATGAGCAAATGTAAATGAATCAGACAGATAATGGAGCGTAGCTCCCAGAGCGAAGCAATTCCATGCATTCATTATACATTTAAATTCATTCTTTTCCAACTGTTTCAATATGTGGCGCTCCGCATTTTCCTTGTTATGTCCCTTGATATTGCGGTACTTCAGCGCGCCCCTTAAATATGTCACTACATTTGTATCCGGCTCCACGCAGCCTATCATAAATGCCTGTCTCAGCAGTGCGTTGTCCCTTACCGGGCTGAACTGCCACATGAATTTACCGAATGTTACATGATCTCTTCTTTTCATTTATACCCCTTCTTTATTTCCGTGCGCCCGGCGCACCCGCTTCATTCTCTTTTCAATTCCCGTCATATATACTTGCAGTTACTTATTATAGCCTCTTTTTGCTCAAAAAATCTTAAATATTTTTAAAATCTATTTTAAATCATAATTTGCCGGATATCATCAGAAAATATATGGTATAAAAAACTCCGGCCATACACCGCAACGACGTTTAAGCCGTCACTGCATGTATATGCCGGAGCTTTCTTATGATTTCTTCATACGCTTTCTCTTACGCTCTTTTTCATATTCTGTTATCTGATTTTTTACACTTTCCGCGCTAAGGCCGTAGAACTGCTTGTACACGGGCATCGTCGCCGTTTCCGGCATTATCCACCTGTGTCCTGAGTATCGGGTAGCCGTTGTTTATACCGTATGTATCAGACGGCGCAAATTCGTTATCTGAAACGCCGTTGAAGAGCTCGTGAGATACTGCAAAGCCTACAGCCTTTGCATACCGCGCGCTCGCAGCCACGTCGCCGAAAGCCCTGCCGTTTGCAGCTACAGTCACAGTGCCGCCGACAGGCGCGTTGAGCACGAGATATCCGTCAGCAGTCACGAACGAATCGCATATTATCGTCTGCGTAACGTTGCCGTCAGCGCCCTTTGCACCGAGGAGCACGCCTGCGAGGTCTGAATTATCAACGCCCGTCTTGCCTGCAAGAGCCTTGAGCACAGCATCGTCTATCTTGTACTTGTACTTAAGGATATATCTGCCTGCAGCGATATTATTGCCGCCCGATGTAACATTGAGCTTCATGCTGCCGTCTGAGTTCTTATCGATAATGAATGTCACGTCAGAACCCGTACCGACAGCTACAGCCGAGATATCGCTGTTATCTACAGTGATATCACCGAGGTCAGTCTTTAATACGATATCAGCCTTAGTGTCCTTCTGGATAGTCTTTACAGACTCCATAGGTATGGATACCTCGACATGAGTTATACCCAACTTACCGCTCGCAGCATCCACAACGATCTCAGCATTTGAGCTGTCTCCGACAGCCTTTACAGCGCTGTCCACTGCATCCTTCTTTACAGAAGATGAAGCATTTGAGCCGCTGACCTTAGTATCAGGCTTTATAACTTCAGAAACGAGCGGAGCCTGGTCGCCCGTAAGCGAACCGCCACCGCCGCCTGTAGTCGTGCTGCCGTCAGAGTAAGTGAGCGTGAACGATTTCCTTGAAGCGTCCCACTTAGCTGAAACAGTCTCGCCGTTAACTTGTCAAGTATATTGGTACCCCTGAAGCTCAGCTGATTTCCGCTGCCCGTAAACAGGATCATGTTAGTGTCCTTTAACTCGTACTTCATGTACACGTCCTGTATAGTCAGCTTGCTTCCTGCCTGTACGCAGTTTATCGACAGGTCGTTATAAACGTCAGCTTCTGAAATGCCCTTTCCTACGAGCGTCACCGCGTCAGTAGTGTTTACAGTGAGCGTGCCCTGCGCGCCGCTGCCTATATAATAAGTACCGCCCGCAGTGACTGTATGAGTCTTTCCTGCGTTCTTTGAACCGTTGACCATCTTGTCGCTGTCGCCCGAATCATAGCTTGATTTCGTCAGCTCTACATCGTAAGTACCGGCAGCAGCCGTGAACTCTCTTGTAGTGCCGTTATATCCGCTTGCAGAGGCAGTGTACGAATAATACGAGCCCGCAACGAGCGAATACTTATACACGCCGTCACCGGCGGATATCGGCGTGACCTCAGCCTTTGCACTGTCAGTAAGCGTAAATGTCGCGCTCGCAGGCTTTACGTTGAAGGTCGCGAGAGCTTCCTTCTGCATCGTTATGGTTATAACAGCTTCCTTGCCGTCTACCTTAAATGAGCTGTTTGTATCGACATATCCGTCTGCAGTCGCCTTATAGTAGTAAGTGCCGGATCTGAGCGCAAGCACGCCGTCCTCTGCCTTTACCTCGGAATCATCCGACATATCAGACTTAGTATAAACGCGTACTGCAGCGCCCTGTACAGCCTCGCCTGCGGCGTTCTTTACTTCAAATGTGACATTATACGTCTCATCTGATACAGACGACTCCTCCCAGTTAAGAAGAGGAAGACCCGCCTGGATATTATCAGCGTCAGCCTTGAAAGCGCTGCCCATGACCTCGGCAGTTACCTTGTTTTCTGCAACATCGTCATATGAGTAGCAGTTTTCTTCCTTTTCAGGTGCTTCCGGGCTGCATGTAACTATATTCTGACTGCCATGATACACAAGTTTTCCATATAATAGATATGTTTGTCCGTAGTTTGCAGCAAGCTTTGTTCCGTCTATTGCACCGCCGTTGTAGCAGTTTATAATGCTGAACGCTCCGAGAGGACCTGTAGGATCATATCTCGGATCTGCTACCGAACTGTAAGCTACGTATTTATACGTGACCCCTATAAGACCCGCAAGAGATGCATCCCATGTAGCAGTACACTTGTTATCACCTACTGCACTTATATTTCCTGTATTGTAGCAGTTTTCAAGTGTTCCTCTGTATATGCCGCCTGCTACACCTCCGACAAACTTGTGCCAGCCTGTTATATCTCCTTTATTTACACACTCGCTTATCTTCACCTCACCGCAGCTCGTTACATCTCCGATAGTACCTCCTGCAAAGCCGTTATTTTTGACAAAAAATGTTGAGTATGCTGTCATTTTGAGGATCAGCGCGCGTTATATTCCTCGCCTTCTTCATGCACTACATCTGAGTCCAGTATTTCTTTAAGTTCTTCCTGCGTTATATCCAGTGCCTTGGCCAATTTTTCATCAGGCATCCCCATTGATTTAAGACGCACAGCTATCATGTACTTTTCCTCGCGCTGTCCTTCAAGTTTACCCTCACGTATTCCTTCACGGTGGCCCTCAAGCCTGCCTTCAAGCTTTCCAACGCTATGCCCCTCATTCCAGTATTCTTTTTTGAGCAGTTCTTTTGTTTTCTCTTCGTTATACTCTGTCAGTATCATGTTCTTCACCTCGGCTTTATGGGCTGACAGGAATTCTGCCAGCACTCCTTCTTTTATGCACTCATCTACCGCTGTATCTACCGCTTTTGACAGCTTATCGCTGCCTTTGCCGGCTTTTACGTGCCTGCGTACTTTGTCTACGAATATTGAATATTCCTTCAGTGTGCGGCAGGCTTCCATCAGTTCTTCGTTATGCCCGTAGTTTATGTTCAGCATAGTTGCCGTGAACTCTATTCCTACGTTCTCGTCAGGATGCATAAATGCGTCCGACAGTTTTAGTTCGAGCCTTTCGGGCATATCCTTTTCACCATTATATAATATAAAGTAGCGCGGCGTCGGAATTTTTTCAAGGCGCTCTGAATAGATGTTTAGCCCGTGCTGCTCTATGTATTTTTCGTACAACTTTGCTATATAGATCGAGCCTCGCAGCGGCATGTTTGGATTGTACGTGCTCTGATGCTCAAACAGATTCATGTGGCCGTCCACTATGCACGATACGTCGTTTTTACGTCCCATGTATATGACGTCCTCGATCGTATTGATCTCTATCTCGTCCGGATCCGTGCAATTCCTGTTATTCAGCGCATTATACAGCGACATTAGGCTGCGTTTGTTTTCAGGATCCCCAAAAAGCTTTACGAACAGCCTGTCCTTGTGCTCTCGTCTTACATTTTCTTTTTTCTTTTTCTTCTTTGCCTTATTCCTGTTATTCAGATCATTTAGCTTCTTTCTCTTATCCATCCCTATCCTTTCCAGCATGCAGCATCCGTGATCCCGCAGCCATACCCTTTTGACGCTCATCCGCACATTCGGATAAACGAAATGATACATATTTTTACATCATTTCTGTTATATACCATACATTATTTTTTCATATTAATCAACTATTTTATTTCATATTTTACAATTTTTTCTTATACTTTTTAAATCTGTGTTCCGGATTTTTTATTTTCCATATGAATATGAAGTATGTCAGGAGTATAATAATACTTATATTACGATCAAGGAGAAATATAAGATGCATTTTGACGATACAGATAAAGGTCCTGATATTTCAGGCGGTCCGCTTGCGGTGGGAGGGCGCTCCGCTAAAGCTCCGCGTGACTCAGAGAATACTGCTATGCTCACAGTAATACTTATGACTGCGTTCATTACTACATTTACCGGCAGCGCGCTCAATCTTTCGGTGCCTTCCATAAGCAGCGAGTTCAGCGCGGGCGCAGTAAGCGTAGGATGGATAGTTACGGGATATATTCTTGCCTCAGCGGCTCTGTCGGTGCCATTCGGGCGTTTTGCTGACCTTTACGGTAAGCGGTCTGTTTTTCTGTCGGGTGTTACTATATTTACCATATGCTGCTTTTTTTGTGCGCTTTCACAGAATATAGGCATGGTCATAGCTTTCAGACTCATCCAGGGAATCGGCGCTGCCATGATATTTGCTACAAACATCGCCACGCTCGTTGCCATATATCCGCCTGAAAAGCGCGGCGCGATGCTCGGTCTCTCTACTGCGTTCACTTACCTCGGGCTGTCGCTCGGTCCTGTCATAGGCGGTTTTCTGAACGCACGGTTCAGCTGGCGTTCTGTGTTTATCGCTACGACTGTGTACGACGTTATTATGACCGCTATTGCTATTTTTGTTTTTAAGCCTCCTCAGCCGGGGCGTGAGAAGCGCGACGCGCAAAAAGCCATGGACATACCGGGCTGTTTTCTGTATACAACGTCGCTCGTATGTATCATGTACGGTTTTTCATCCATTATGTCTAACGCTGCAGCAAAATTTCTGCTTGCAGGCGGTATATTTCTGCTCATCGTATTTATACGCCATGAGCTTAAGGCTGATTCTCCTGTCATAAATATGAAGCTCTTTACTGAAAGCAGGATGTTTGGTCTTTCAAATATGGCGGCTCTGCTCAATTACGGAGCATCATATGCTGTGAGTTATCTGCTTTCCATATATTTACAGAGTGTCCAGGGCTTTTCATCGTCTACTGCGGGGCTGATACTCATTACTAATCCTGTATTTCAGACTGTACTTTCGCCTCTTATGGGAAAGCTTTCTGACAGAATAGCTCCTTACAAGCTCGCTTCTGCAGGCATGGCGCTCACTGCTGCAGGGATATTTATGTTCGTGTTTACGACTGAGGAGCTGCATATAATGTATATAATAGCTGCGCTGTCGATAATCGGCGTTGGCTTTGCGCTTTTCTCATCGCCTAATACGAACGCCGTAATGGGCTGTGTGGACAAGAAGAATTACAGCGTAGCGTCATCGATACTCGCTACGAGCCGTTCCATAGGACACACTGTCAGCATGGCTACAGTTTCAACTGTTGTAGCCGTAACTGTAGGAAATGTAACGCTTGCGTCTGCTTCGACAGACTCGATAATTTCTGCCATGCGAGTTTCATTTATAGTTTTTACGGCGCTCTGCGTCGCAGGCATATTCTGCTCTATGTGCCGCCGCGAGGTCAGTATCAGCGGTGACGCTGACAAATAACGTGCATTTGTAACGAATTTGTAATATAATATATTTAGAATTTATCAATGCTCCTTTATTACACGATATACACACTAAACTTTATTCATACGCAATAATAAACTAAGTAACATACACAGTAAGGATGAGTTTTATGAATTCTGAAACAGTAAAAATTCTTGAATATGCGGACATTAAATGGACTGAAACGCTGCCGAAGCTTCTCAGCAACGAGCAAATATATATTAAGTATTTAAGAAGACTTCTCTCTAACGATTATTACGAGAGACTGCTCCTGATGCTTGATACAGGCGAATGCAAGGTAGCCTTTGAGCTTGCGCACACTCTCCGGGGAACGGTCGGAAACCTCGGGATAGTACGCATGCATGCGTGCCTTGCAGAAATGACCGAAGAGCTTCGCGCAGGCGATATAGCTTCTGCCAGGCAGCGCGTTCCCGAGCTTATCGTTTCACATGATATCGCATACGCTGCAATTGCAAAGATATAGCCTTCGTTTATCAATATTGATGTGCTGCATAAAAAATACCGTACAGTATCCTTCGAGTCTGTACGGTATTTTTTATGCTTTATCTGCTGCCTGCCGGCAGGCCGGCAGTTTACCGGTTTATCATTAATCAGTTATTTGACTTGCGCCATTCGATATAGTCATCGTAAGTTGAAAGTCTGTCGATCATAGTTCCGTCATGGCGAATCTCTATGATGCGGTTCGCTATAGTGTTTATGAACTCGTGGTCGTGTGAAGCGAAGAGCACGTTGCCCTTGAAGTCTATGAGTCCGTTATTTACGGCTGTGATAGATTCGAGGTCGAGGTGGTTCGTCGGCTGGTCGAGCACGAGGATGTTAGCGCCGAAGAGCATCATTCTTGAGAGCATGCAGCGTACCTTCTCGCCGCCTGAGAGAACCTTTACAGCCTTGTAAACATCGTCGCCCGAGAAGAGCATCCTTCCGAGGAAGCTTCTCATGAATGTTTCTGTAGTTTCTTCTGTGTACTGGCTGAGCCACTGAACGAGGTTGAGGTCGCAGCCGTCAAAGAACGCGCTGTTGTCGAGCGGGAAGTAAGACTGCGATGTCGTAGTTCCCCACTTGTATGAGCCCTCGTCAGGCTCCAGCTCACCCATTATGATCTTAAAGAGCGTTGTGTTTGCTATTTCGTTTTCGCCTACGAAAGCGATCTTGTCGTCCTTATTCACTCTAAAAGATACATTGTTAAGTACCTTTACACCGTCAACTGTCTTGCTGAGGTTTTCAACAGCAAGGAGCTCCTTGCCTGCTTCTCTGTCCATAGTGAAGCCTACGAACGGATAGCGTCTTGATGAAGCCGGCATTTCCTCTACAGTCAGCTTGTCGAGGAGCTTTCTTCTGGCAGTAGCCTGCTTTGACTTTGACTTGTTTGCTGAGAACCTCTGGATGAATGACTGAAGTTCCTTTATCTTGTCTTCGTTTCTCTTGTTCTGGTCCTTCATCATCTTCTGGACCATCTGGCTTGACTCGTACCAGAATTCGTAGTTTCCGACATACATCTTTATCTTGCCGTAGTCAACGTCTACTATGTTTGTGCAGACTGTATTAAGGAAGTGTCTGTCGTGGGATACTACGATAACGAGGCCTTCATATTCCATAAGGAAGTCTTCAAGCCATTCTATAGCGCCTATGTCGAGGTGGTTCGTAGGCTCGTCCAGCAGGATGATATCAGGATTTCCGAAGAGCGCCTGTGCGAGGAGGACCTTTACCTTTTCCTTTGCTGTAAGAGTTGACATCAGATCATAAAGAATGTCCTGTGAAAGTCCGAGACCCTGGATAAGTCTGCTTGCGTTCGACTCTGCTTCCCATCCGTCGAGCTCTGCGAATTCGCCCTCGAGCTCTGATGCAAGGATACCGTCCTCGTCTGTGAAGTCTTCCTTTGCGTAAAGCTCGTCCTTCTGCTTCATTATATCGTAGAGTCTCTGGTTGCCCATGATTATAGTATCAAGAACTGTGTACTCTTCAAAAGCGAAGTGGTCCTGCTTCAGGACTGACATACGCATAGTAGAAGGATAAGAAACTGAACCTGTAGTCGGGTCGAGGTCGCCTGAAAGTATTCTGAGGAATGTAGTCTTTCCTGCGCCGTTTGCTCCTATTATGCCGTAGCAGTTGCCTGGCGTGAATTTAAGGTCAACGTCCTTGAACAGCGGCTGGCCGCTGAAATTCATGCTGACATCAGTAACTGTTATCATGTAATTTCCTCCTTGATTTCTGGGTCATTATCGGCTTCGACCGGATAAAATACCTCCGAGCTGACCGATATTCTTTTCAATAATATTTTTTCAATAATATTTTTTTCAATATCTGTACATAAATATTTTTCCGCATACAAAAGCGTTCTTTTAAATAATGTAAAGAACGCACGTCATATCAGAATATCTTAAAACGGCGGAAAATACAAGTCATATAGGCAAAAATGCTGAAAAAAACGTTGAATATCACGCTTTTGTAATGTCAACGCCGCGTCGCGTTTCTTTTTTTACTTTTCCGGCGTTCTTTTCGAGTATGGCGTTTATCTCTGCTCTTACTTCGTCAACCTCGACTTTGAACTCTGCGGCCGAAACTCTGAACGCGCCGTTTCCCATTATCATTTGCTGCTCGAGCCTGTCGGATGAAACTACACGTATCATGTAATTTTTTTCCATACCGTAAGTCGTACGCTCGATGTACGTGTCGGCAGTTTCATCCTCTTTAGTGAATACTATATCTACGTCGCCGCGCTTTTCCTCATGGCGTACGCCGCCCTTTATCCTGTAGGCGTCAAAGACTACAGTCATACGGCATTTTCGGTAGCCCTGATAGTTTACAAGTATATCTATAAGGGTCTCTCTTGCTGAGTCTATGTTTACCTTTGCGAGCTGCTTTAGCTCGTCCCACGCGAATATAACGTTGTAGCCGTCAACGAATACATATTCAGGGAGTATTACCGCCGGCTTTGTCGGCGTGTAATGCTGCGGCTTTGCCGTTATAGTCCGCGCTTCCGGGCGCGATGCGTGGCGGTTTCCTTCTGAGCTTCCTGCACCGTATGTTCTTTCAAATATGCGTTTTAAGTCTTCGTCCTCGGCGCGGCTGCCTCCGTATCCTGACGCGCCTGCTGTGCTTTTCGCAGAGGCTGCGCGCCTGCGCGCTGCCCGTTCAGCCGTCTGTGCGGCTGCTTCCGACATTTCTTCTTCATTCATGCCGTATTCGCGATACCATTCTTCCCACTCGTCCCAGTCGTCGTAAGCGTTTTGTCCTGTTGAGCTCTTGTCTCCGAGATCTACCTTAATATGGAAATATTCGTCTGCTACGCTCCATCTCACGTTATAGCCTGAGCCATGGCCGCAGAATACAGAATCTGCCGTGTTTTCAAGATCTGTCTCTGGCTCGTAGCCTATGTCTGCTATGACCTCATCGCTGTTGTGGCATGGCGCATAGCCGTCTAATGAGTACATCACGCGACCGAAGCCCTTTGTGTATGAATTGAGCTGCGACGGATAATCCTTAAGCTCTGACGCAGGCGCTTTTCCCTCAAGAACTACGTTTTCACCGCTCATTACAGGCGGCTCAAAGCTGCCGCCCATACGCTGAGCATCTGCCATCGCGCGACCTGCTGCGTCCGCGGGAAGCTCCATACGGAATTCGTACCAAGGCTCAAGCAGCTGACATGCGCCCGCCCGGCGGGCCTTCATAAGTCCCTGTCTTATTGCTCTGTACGTCGCCTGCCTGAAATCGCCTCCCTCTGTGTGCTTTTGGTGGGCGCGGCCTGCAACTATAGTTATCTTCATGTCTGTTATCGGAAAGCCTGTAAGTACTCCCGGATGCTCCCTTTCGGCTATGTGTGTCATTATGAGGCGCTGCCAGTTAATATCGAGCTGGTCAGCGCTGCACGACGAGCCTATGACTATGCCTGAGCCCGGCTCTCCCGGTTCCATCAGCAGATGCACCTCGGCGTAATGTCTGAGCGGCTCAAAATGCCCGCTGCCTATCACGGGCGCTGTGATCGTCTCTCTGTATGTTATGCGGCCGCGACCAAATCTTATATCATAACCGAATCTGTCTTTTATTATGTTCTGAAGGACTTCGAGCTGGACTTCGCCCATGAGCTGGAGCTGTATGAGCTGCATATGCTCGTTCCAAACTATTTTAAGCTGAGGATCCTCCTCCTCGAGCTGCTTAAGCTTCGTATAGACTACGTGCGGGTCGTCGCCGTCTGCGAGCAGCAGGCTGTACATCATTACGGGCTCTATGACTGTGGCACGCGTGCCTGTTTCTGCGCCGAGGCCCTGTCCTGCGTAAGTTTTTGTCAGTCCGGCTACTGCGCATATGCTGCCTTTTTCGGCTATATCTTCTGTATAGAATTTTTCGCCGGAGTATACTCTTATCTGTTCGGCTTTTTCGCCGTCTATTACGTCTTTTACTTTCAGAGTGCCGCCTGTTATCTTCATGTGCGTGAGACGATTGCCTTTTGGGTCGCGCGTTATTTTGTAGACTCGCGCGGCGAATTCCGCGCTGCCGTTTCTCGTATTTTTATTTTTATTTTTTTCCGCTGCCGCTCCTGCTCCTGCGCCGTCACTGCCGTAAACTGCCATACAGGATAGCTGCCATACGTCTGTTATAAACGCATCTATGCCCTGAAGCTTGAGCGCCGAGCCGAAATAGCACGGAAACAGTTCTCTCTGCCTGATCGCGCGAGCGATCGCTATGTCTGCGGCTCTGCCGTTCTCAAGTATTTCTTCCATTAATGCTTCGCTGCACATTGAAAGGGCGTCAGGGTCGCCGCCGCGGCCGTCTGTAAAGTCTACGCAGCCTTCGCCGAATGTTCCTGTCAGCTCGTTCATGAGGGCAACGCGGTCTGTGCCTTCAAGGTCCATTTTGTTTATAAATATGAATGCAGGAATATTGTATTTTTTAAGTAATTTCCATAATGTTACGGTATGACCCTGTACTCCGTCCTTGCCGCTTATTACGAGTATGGCGCAGTCGAGTACCTGTAATGTACGTTCCATTTCTGCTGAGAAATCGGCGTGTCCGGGGGTGTCGAGGAGCATCATTTTTCCGTCGTCGAAGTTTATCTCTGCCTGCTTGGAAAATATCGTTATGCCGCGGTCGCGTTCCTGTCTGTCTGTATCGAGGAACGCGTCTCTGTGGTCTACGCGGCCGAGTGTTCTTATCATGCCTGTTTTGTAGAGCAGGGCTTCGGATAATGTTGTTTTGCCTGCGTCTACGTGGGCGAGTATGCCTATTGCTATTCTTTTCATATTTTCAGTATACCATCCAAATCTTTGTATAGTAATCCGGGACGCCATGTTGCCGACTAATATACGGAACATTCTGCTCCGAGCTCCGCTTATCCGTATATTAGTCGGCTCTTTTGGGCGTCTTTTTGTCAATATACTTTTAGATTATACATGAATCGTATAAAAAAATAAATCATACAGCGGGCATTTTCGTAAATTTTCAGATGGTATTTTCTGAACATATGTGTTATTATATAGAAAACAAATTTGCTTTAAGAGAGGGAGAAAAAATTATGGCAAAGATAACGGCAATAGTTTGTGTTGATGACGTGATGGGGCTTATGTTTAATAATAGGCGTCAGAGTAAGGATTCTGAGCTTCGGAAGTGGTTACTTGCTTTTCTGGACGGGAAGAGGCTTTTTATGGATGGGTATACTCACGGGCAATTTGCTGATGAGGCTCAGGAGCTGTTAGTTGTGGATGATGATTATCCGTCGGCTATGGTTGACGGGGATGTATGCTTCACTGAAAAGAACGCTGATGCGCTGCCGGATGGCTGTGATTATATAGTCTGCCGCTGGAACAGGCGTTATCCTTCTGATGTCAAATTTACTGCCGATGCGGCAGATTACGATATCGAGCTTTTGGCTGAGATACCTGGCAGCTCGCATGAAAAGATAACTATCGAGCACTGGAATCATAAATAAAACAAAATGGAAATATCAGCAAAATCATTAATTAAAATATAAAAAAATAAGCAGAAAGAGACATAACATATCATGAGCAATAAAAGTAAAAACAGGAATTCACTGCCTGCTGTCATAGCAGCTGTAATAATACTTGCTGCGGGCGCATTCGGCATTATAGACAGCAACTCAGCTGACGGACTTATATCTTCTATATTATCCGGCGGCGGTGACACCTCGCAGGCGTCTGACGTTATAGATGTATCGGATATTCCCGAGTATTCGGGCGAGCCGTATATAGAGGTAAACGGCAATGTGCCGTATTTCAGCAGCTCGGACCTTACGACTACGTATTTTGAGCATTACAGCGACCTCGATTCGCTCGGACGATGCGGCGAGGCATATGTAAACATATGTCAGGACACGATGCCGACGCAGCCGCGCGGCTCCATAAGCAGCATAAAGCCGTCAGGCTGGCATACATATAAATACGATTTCGTTGACGGCAAGTACCTTTACAACAGATGCCACCTTATAGGATATCAGCTCGCGGGCGACAACTACAGGACGAACCTCATAACAGGCACGCGCCAGTTTAACGTAGACGGCATGCTCCCCTTTGAAAACATGGTCACCGACTACGTTAAGGAAACTGACAACCACGTGCTCTACAGAGTAACGCCGATGTACGATGGCGATGACCTCGTCGCTCAGGGCGTGCTTATGGAAGCTGAGTCCGTAGAGGACAAGGGCGACGGCGTTGAGTTCTGCGTGTTCGCTTACAATGTCCAGGACGGCGTAGATATAGACTATACGACAGGCGAGACGAAGCTTGCCGCGTAATTTGAGCAATGAGTATCCTTCCAATAATCATTTGACCGGATACAATGCTGCCAGCGGAGCTTCTGCTCCGCCCGGGTTTCGGTGGGAGATTATTACCCGCCACCGAAA
>CAVGAH010000004.1:0-33115 GCA_963627215.1 bacterium
TACGGCGGTGACGCCGCCTCTCTTTCGGATCTTATTACTATTTGATTTTCTGCTTACATTATACATTACCGGCGAAATTTTTTATTTAAAATGATTTTTCTATTGCAAATGCTCGGGTCGTATAGTATAATTTCTTAGATATTTTGCGAAAGTGGGGTGAACAAATAATGGCAAATATTAAGTCAGCTAAGAAGAGAATCTCTGTAATCAACAAGAAGACAGCTCAGAACAGACGTATAAAGGAGCATGTTAAGGCTGTATTAAAGAGCTTTGACAAGGCTGTAGCTGAAGGCGATTTCGCTACTGCGACTGAAAAGCTGAGACTGGCTGAGAAGAAGCTTATGAAGGCAGCATCTAAGAATGTTATGCATAAGAAGGCTGCTTCAAGAAAAGTTTCCAGACTTTACAAGAAGCTCAACAAAGCACAGGCGAAGTAAATCTCACCCGTCCCCACATGCGTATAAGTTAAATACGCACAAATATTATTAAAAACGAAGGGCAAGTGTCTCACCCTTCGTTTATTTATTTTTTGTACATTAATTTTTTGCAATTCTGATAAAATAGCAGAGACGATTTTCTCTTATACTTCCTCTATACACAATTTAATGAAGCTGATTTTCTTATTTTTACGGTCTATCTGCCCTTCACGACATTAGCGCATCAAAAGACGCAAAGCAGCAGCTCTCCGATGATCTGATCGATCAGTCTGCTGACTCGGAAAACTGCTGCTCTGCAATGTTATTTATGTAAATGTAAAATTATGAAGAAAAAGTCTTTATTTAGGTAATATGAGCTATTCAGCGCTGTTTCGGGCTGCGGCTGATGCCGACGTTATCGCTGTTTCGTAGTTCAGGAGCATCTGCGCTGTCTGGGCGCGCGTCGCGTATGCTTTCGGGGCTATGGTCTTGTCGCCCATTCCGTTTATTACGCCGTTTGCAACGGCCCATTTCATTGCGTCAAGCGCATATGACGATATCCTTCCTGCGTCTGTAAATCCTGCAAGCGCGTCTGACGCTGTCTGCGCGTTGCTAAGCTGCGGCTTGCCTGCGTTTCTGTAGAGCATCGTAACTATCTGTTCTCTCGTTATCTTTGCACCCGGGTCGCGTCCGTCTGATACGCCGTTTGCTACTGCCCATTCAACGCCCTTTGCAAGCGCGTCACCTGTCGTATCTGCTCCGTTGAGCCTTGCAAGTACAGTCATGAGCATCGCTCTTGTCATTTCCTTTTCAGGGCTAAATGTATCAGTTGAAGTTCCGTTGAAGAGTCCCTTTGATGCGACGTAGTTTACTGCCTTTTCCACCCAGCTTCCCTCCTTTATATCCTTAAAGCTGACACTTACACCGCCTGTCGTGCTCCCGGCTGTATAATCCGGTTTGTCTGACGATGCTCCGCCGCCCGCAGATGACGAGCCTGAACCGTTTCCGCTGCCTGTCGAAGATGAGCCTGAACTGCTTCCGTGGCTTCCGCCGCCTGAGCCTGAACCGCCTGAGCTGCTCTTTTCTCCCTCAAGCTCGTAAACAGCTACCGTGCCGCCGACCTCGCACGCCGCCATAAGGAGTGCGTTTCCTGTAGGACTTGCTGACGCCGGTATGAATTTCAATCCTTCCGGCGAATCGTCCACGCCTGCATCTGTGCTGAGATCTCTGCTGTTTATATAATTTACATATGAAATGTTTGATGGATCTGTTATATCGTATACCATAACGCCGCCGATTCTTTCAAGCGTTACAAAAGCGTAAGTTTTGCTTCCCACCTGACCTGTTATAACAGTTTCAGGCTCCGGACCCTTCTTGCCTGAACGGTCATCTATCGTAAGGTCATCATTTGAGCAGTTAAAGTATTTCGGCAGATATGCGGCTGTTTTAGCCTCAAAATCATTTCCGCTGTCATATACCTCTTTTAATCCGCTTTCCGTCACCTCAAACATCGTGAATGAGCGTCCGCCAAAGAGATAATCTTTCGAGCTGTCGAGGCCGTCTGACGTAGAAGCGTCATAGAACACTACCTTTCCTGTAAGTCCTGAATTTTCAGGTGTTATCTTTCCTGTAGGTGATGTATTGTCCTTTTTCTTTCCGAAATTCTTCTCGGCTTCATTCGTGTAGCTGCCCCATGTGCGCGCATCGCCTTCATTTGCCGTCAGCAGATATGTTTTTCCTCCTGCCCGGTAAAGGCTTATGCCGTCAGGCATGCGTATTCCGAGAAGGTCTTCATACGTCTTTGCTTCGTATTTTTCATCCTTTTTGTCTATATCGACAGCGACCTTACTGTAATCCTCAAAGCCCACACTGTAAATATCTGTAATCGTGCCTTTTTCAATGTCGAGCACAGCTACAGCGTTAGCTTCCTGAAGGGCGACATATGCTGTCTTATCATCTGTCGCTATATATTCAGGCTCAAGGTCGAGCGAAGGCAGCGCACCTTTTTTCAGCACTATGCCCGCTTCTGCAAGCTCCGCGCGCTTTTCGGCGCTGTCCCACGCTTCAAAGCCTGCATTGCGTGACGTGACTTCAAGTCCGTCAGCCGTTTCTGTCACATCCATTATCGTAACGCTTCCTGCAGGGTCGACTGCGCTTTTGCCGTAACCCTCACGCGGCTCGCCCTCGTTTGCTGTAAGTATCTTTGTTCCGTCAGGCGTAAACGTTATCATATCAGGCTGCACGCCGACCTCTGCAGCCTTTTCAAATGTCAGAGTTCCGTCATCGTTGCATCTGAATATTACTGCAAGCCCGTTATCTGCGTAATTTTCTGCCTGCACTGCTGCGGCCAGCCATTTTCCGTTAGGCGATACAGAAACAGACGTCATATCGCCGTAAGTATATCCCGCAGCATTTACTACAGCCTTTATATCTATATCGTTTCCGTCAAGGAGCTTTACGCTGCTGCCGGAGGCGTCAAGCTTTGATTTTGCCGTATTCATCGGTATTGCAGTCAGCTTGCCGTTCTGTCCGTTGACAGAATAAGCCCAGCCTGTTTTCTTGTTATAGTCAACTATCTCCATAACGCCGCCGTTAGCGTCAGTCATGCCTGAATCATAACGAGCCGCCTGCGTGAGCCTCAGCGAAGCGCTGCTGTTTTCAAAGCCATTTGACTTCTCGCCTCCGTCTGAGTTTTTAGTGACTCTGAACGAATCTATTTCCTTGCTTGACGGCTCTTGGCTGTTACCGTCCAGGTTATATACCTTTACAGATATCGTATCGCCCTCGACGTCAAACAGCGCGTAGCTCGGGCTGTATTCCTGATTCCATTCCTGATTTCCGTAAGGAAGGTATCCCGCCTTTTCATCGTCCGATGCAGACGCGCCCTTCATGTACGCCTGCGAGCCTCTCTGACCGTTCGCAAGTATCGGGAAGTCCGCGTTATCATCCTTGTCTACAGTCTGGAACGGCGTGTAATACTGCATGTCTGAGCTGCAGTTTCCTGTCAGATAAATAGTTCCGGCAGGGTCGTTGTACGTGTTCAGGCGTTCAGCCACGCGCTGCCCGTTCTTCAGCACATAGCTGCGCGAATAAACGTGGTCGTGACCGCCGAGGACAAAATCAACGTTGAAATCATCCATAAGCTTTTCAAAACCCGCGTCAACGTAATTCTCTATATCCGAGTCGGCAGCATGCTTTGCTACAGTCTGCGTTGATTTGTGGTGCGCTACAATTATCCAGTCGTACCTGCCGCTGTATTCGGACGTTGCTGCGTTCAGAGTCTTTCTGAAGTTTTCTATTATGCCGCTCGCTTCATTTTCAGCCTTTGCGCTTACTACATCGGATGGGTCGTTTTCGCCGTCAAGGTCGTCGTTGCCGCCCGGATACGCGCCTGTATTCAATGTAACGAAAAGGACATTATTGTAAAGGTAGTAATAATTTCCCTCTGTTTCCATTTCGCGGCGCTCCGTATAATCGTACTTGCCGTTCTCGTCAGGCGAAACGCCGTTCGTTGCCGCGCCGTTTGCTATTTCATCATCTGTAGCCTGCGTGTAATTTCCGTGGCTCAGCGACATGTCGTTCTTTCCGTTGCCGTTTTGGCCTCTGAATGAAGTCTTTACCTGCGTAAGCTCGTTCTGACCGCCGGCGGTCCCGTCATCTGCGACTGCCATTTCATTAGGCATATTAAAATGGTCTGCAAACATGTAGTGCCTGTCGTGGTTTCCTACTGCAGGAGCGTATGCGATGGAAGACATTTCCTCCGGAGCAAAGAACGCATCATACTCGCTCGTCTTGCCCCAGCTCTGGTCCTCTACCTGGTCACCCGCCGAAACTACGAGAGTCGCGCCGGAATTTCCTATTACTTCCATCATCTTTGCCCAGCCTGTCTGGTTGTTCGCAGGATCGGAATCCCAGCCGCCGTCAGCGCCGTCAGGCTTTTTTCCGTTGTACTCGCCGTTTTCCTTTATCTGAGGGTCGCTCGTGAAAGCAAACTTGAACGAATCGCTGTCGGGCGTCCTGTATGTATACGACCTCGACCATGTCTCTCCGCCGTCGTTTGAAACCGCATATGTGTATTCTGTTGCGGCATCAAGTCCTGACACTGCTGCCTTGCATGCGAGCTTTCCCGTGTCACTGTACTTGCTTTCGACCAGTTCAGTCGGAGCATGCAGCGCGCTCACTTCTGCGCTCACCGTCTTTCCCTTACCGTCCGGTGCCGTGAATCTCACTGCCGCCTCTGTCGTTCCCTCCGGCGCGTACCAGTTAAGATTTACAGCCGTTTCAGTTTCTCCCGGCTGCAGCGTAAGGCTGTCTGCAGAAAATCCTGTCTCGGCCGACTCCACTGCGATGCTCTCTGATGCCGCTGCATCGATATCCGTACCGGCAAATGCAGGAAGCGGAGCGAGCGCCGTCGCAGCCGCAAGTATACCTGCCGTTATCTTCATGCTTTTTCTTTTCATCAATTTCTCCTTCAAAATGCTTCAATTCCTGCCGACCCTGTCCGGTCAGCGTATGTACTGATAATATTCCATTGATGTAAAGCCGCCGACGTATTTGCGTTAAATCTGATGAAAAAATTGTTAAAAGTTTGAAAAATCATTGCACGAATGCCGTGAATAAAGCAGTAATAAGGGCATAAAAGCTTGCACGCGTCACCGCGTTAGTATTGCTGAGCGGAAAGACCGGAAAAAGAATATATATAATGGGAGTAAAAATTGATAATGACCGAAAAAAATGGTGAAAAATATATGATGGAAATAATAACCATAAGATGAAAAGCGGCGCATGATGCGCCGCTCTGATCGTGTTCTGTGATGTGTTTTGTGATGTTTTCAGCGACATTGTTCTGTCATTGTACGGACCGGGATGTCACTGATATTGATGTTTACTAGTCGAGATACTTTTTGCCCATTCCGAGGTTTATGAGGCTTGTAACTGCTGAGGCTATGCCTGCTGCCGCTGTTACGAGTCCTAAAATAAATGTTACGATCGCGAGACCTTTTTTCATAGTGAATTACCTCCGTATTTATCTTTTTGTAATTGCTTTTTTGATCGCACAGATCTGATTCCGGTGCTCTGCGCTTTTCTGCGCGGCGCTGCAGGGTCTGTGTTTGATGTATATATAATAACTAATTTTTGTGGTTTGTTCAATGATAAAAGTATTTTTTTGTATGCTGCTGTAAGGGGTGCGGCGGCATGTAGGGGTTGAGCCGCGGCACCTGCGGCAGGCGGTCGGCGCGCATTTTCCGGTCAGGCGCGGCGACGGCCGTGTATATTGTTGCAGGGCTGTGGGCCGGCGGGCCGGCGGATTTATTTTGCCTTTATTCGTTCATGAGTCTGAGGGCCGTGAGGACTTCGAGCTGTACGGCTATGTCAAGCGCTGATTCGTTTGCTTCGAACCTTCCGTGGTGGATGCCGTAATTTTTTCTGCCTTCGTAGCCTGTGCCTACGAAGAAGAACGCTGACGGGCGCTCGGCTGCGTAAAATGCGAAGTCTTCTACGCCCATCGACGGGTGTTCTTTTGTGATGATGTTTTCACTGCCTATGACTTCTGCTGCGACTTCGTTTAACTTGTCAACTACTGCGTCATCGTTGTGCTGGGCTATGTAGCCGGGTCTGAATCTGACCTCCACTGACGCGCCCATCGCTGCGGCTACGCCTTTTGCTACCTCTTCGAGGCGCTTCATCGCGCGCTCGCGCGTCTGTGCAGATGTAGTCCGCATCGTGCCTGTGAGCTCGGCGAGGTCGCATATGATGTTTCCGGCTGTTCCGGCGTGGAACTTTCCGATAGTTATGACGCATGAGTCCACTGCGCCTATGTTTCTCGCTACGATGCTCTGGACTGCGGTGACTATCTGAGACGCTGCGACTATGGCGTCAACGCCCTCGTCGGGGTAAGCGCCGTGGCTCTTTACGCCGTGTACCGTTATGTCAAACATATCTGACGACGCGTGCGTGTAGCCGTGCTTTGTACCGATCGTGCCTGCGATAAGCTCGGGGTCTACGTGGTAGCCGAGGACGTGGTCTACGTGCGGCGACTCAAGGCAGCCAGCTTTTATCATGCGGTCGGCGCCGCCGTCTGTTTCCTCTGCCGGCTGGAATATGAATTTTATCGGCGCTGTGAGAAGCTTTCTGACGTCAGGGTCGGAGAATATTTTTGCGGTACATAGTAACGCCGCCATGTGCATGTCGTGACCGCAGGCGTGCATGACTCCCGGGTTTCTCGAGCAGAATTCGAGGCCTGTTTCCTCGGGCATCGGAAGCGCATCTATGTCGGCCCTGATGGCTATGCACTTGCCGACTGTTGTGCCGTCAGTCGTAGTATCGGGCGCTTCGAGCAGCCCGACGAGGCCTGTCGGCAGTAGGCGCTGCGTTTTTATACCCATCTCATTTAACAGACTTTCGATGTATTCAGTTGTTTTGAATTCCTCGTCGCCTACCTCAGGATACATGTGAAGATGTCGCCTTGCTGTTATCATCCATTCGCGGTATTCGTCGAGCTTTGTTTTTATTAATTCTTTGATTTGATCATTTTTTGTATTTATTTCCATTTTTCACCTTTTTATGCGCCGTACGACCGCTTTTAGACTTTGCCGGGGCGCTTTTTTGTATGCATTTGGGATATTCTTTTACAGTATACTACAGTGATGGAGGTAAATGAACCTTTTGTTTTTGGCGGCGGGTCAGCAGTTTGATTTGCGGTATGCTTTGCTGACTTCCTGATTAGTGCAATGTCAGCAATTTATATATGTTTCTTCGCTTGCTGACCTTTTTCTTGTGACCGGGTCAGCAACACATGTCTATATATTGATTTGCTGACTTTTTGATGCGTTGCGGGCGGCGCTCTGCTGCGCTTTATTTAAATGAAAGGAGCGACATAAAAATGATAACTGAGAATCTAACATATAGCAGGCCTGAAAGGATATTTCCAGCGCCGCTGCGCCCGGGCGACCATGCCGCCGTTATCGCTGCTTCGTCACCTTTATCCGGTGAAGCTTTGCGGCGCGCTTCGGAATCGTTGAAATTTCTCGGTTTAAGACCTGTAATAATGCCGTCGTGCGAATACGCGCCGCCCCGCCCGTGGCTTGCTGCTGATGACAGGCGGCGCGCTGCAGATCTGACGTCCGCGCTGGCGGACCCGCAGATACACGGGATATTTTTTGCGCGCGGCGGTTACGGGAGCGCGCGCATCATGCCGTATATAGATTTTGAACTGTTTCGCCGTTTTCCTAAGATGCTGCTTGGGTCGAGCGACCTGACGTTTTTGCTGAACGCGGTCAGCATGCGGTCGGGGCTCGTTACGTTTCATGGGCCTATGCCTTCTGTGGAATGCGGGTACGGCGGGTTGGATGCGGTCAGTCTGGCGGCGCTTCGGGAGGTTGTTTTTGGGGCGGGCGGTCGGGGTTCGGGAATGCGGGACTGCGGCTGCCATGATGTTATGCATTATGGACGAAAGGGCAGCGGCAGTCTGGCGGAGCCTGCGGGAAAGCCCGGCGGCGGGGACGCGGCCGGGCCTGCGATGATGCGGCTTCCGTTTGAATACAGCCGCATCATCGGCGGCAATCTGACTGTATTGTGCTCAATGCTCGGTACACCGTATGAGCCTGATTTTAATGATGCCGCCGTTTTTCTTGAGGATGTGAATGAACCGTTATATAAAATAGACCGGATGCTCACCACTCTGGCGCTGTCCGGTCGTCTTTCCCGCTGCGCGGGCATAGTATTCGGTTCGTTTAAAGGCTGCTGCCGCGCGAACGTTTCAGCAGATGCGGCAGGCTCAACAGGCTTGGCGGCGCGCGCAGCCGCATGTGTAACTGATGAACAAAGCCTGCTTCTTGAGCTTATGGAGGAAGCAGGCCGTCGGACCGGGCGACCGGTCATAACAGGTCAGCCGTTCGGACACGAGCTTCCTTCTGTAACATTTCCTATAGGCTGACCCACCGCCGCATTTATTCGTGCATGCGCACGCATCTATTATCTCGTTCTTACGAGCGCTCGTCAGTTCTTCTCATCCTCTCGACATTTATTATTTTTCTCTGCTTTCCTCAAAAGTCCAGGCATCCTCCGATAACTTCACCTGTTCTGAGGTAGCTGTATGTCGGGAACTCGAAAAGTACAGGCTTCATTACATTATAGTCTATCTTTATAGTCTATCTTTCCGTCAGCGTTTAAGTTTTCCTCTTCAACATACGTAGCGTCTATCTTGCAGATAAAGCTTTCAAAGCACTCTGTATTATACACGTCAACGACAATACAGTCCATAGCAAGCGGCGCATTCCTTAATGCCCCCACAATAAATATTGCGCAAGCTATCGGCGTCACCGCCGTAGTATCTTGTAAGATCGCTTACCTAAATTTCAAGCAGCATCCCATACCCGTACTTTGCTTCGTCGGGAAGCCGCCTGAAACCAAGCTGCTCGTAAAACGGTTCTTTTCCCGTATTTGCGCACAATGTGCATGCCACCGTAACGCCCTCCAATGCGTTTTCACGTATAAAGTCAATGGCGTTCTTTACGAGCATGCTCCCGAGACCGGGCCCCTGGCAGTCCGGGCTTACTATTACGTCTGTAAGATACGCGTCCGTGCCATAATCAAAAAGCACTCTTATAACTCCGATATAGCGACCTTAGCTTACAGCCGCGGTGACGCGGGCAGTCGACGCGAGGACCTTTTCCGCCTGTTTTTCGCTTAATTTCTGAAACCCACGGCCTCGCGCAGCGTAAGGAATTCATTTACCGGTATATTATTTACAAATTTTATATCTTCACTTTTCACGACAGTATTGCTCCTTATTCTCATTTTATATCAATAATGCAGTCAGCTCCGGCGTATATCGCAATTCAATTGTACTGAAAGCGCGCCGAGCGTCATTCGTCTTCCTCATAAAACTCTTCATCAAGCCCGCCGCGCATGAGTCGATTCAGCTTAGTCTGATTATGCTCAACGATCTTCTTTTGCACGTAATTCTCGCGGTCGCTCAGTATAGCGTACATCTCATCGACTATTACCTCGGGGCGCAGATTCGGATGATCCGACATATTTGCCAGAAAGCCCAGCATTTTTTCCGCCGTGTAATCAGTATTCAGATACCGCTCGCTTATCTCGCGGCAGAACTCCTCCGGATATCCTCGCCACAGCAAAGCCCTATAGAGCTTGACGCTCTTATTCTCCGATGTTGCGCTCATTCTGCCGTGCTCCCGTTCTTTAGGCTCGACGCTTCCGCTGCGGCTTCACTGTGCTCCAGCATTTTTTCATCGTCTGTCACTCCGCTTCCGCACGCGAGTATACTGCAAGGTCGGTCAAACGTTATGGGATCTCCGTCAAGCTGAGTTATGCTCCCGCCCGCTTCAGTCACAAGCAATGCTCCCGCCGCGTAATCCCACGGCTGCAGTCGCATCTCAAAAAACAGCTCCGCCCTGCCAGCCGCTATCGTGCAAAGGTCTATCGCCGCAGACCCGCTCCTGCGTATATCGAGCGCATGCGTGAAATAATCAAATGCCCTCTTAAACGTCGGCCCGGCCGACCCATCGTAATATATAGCAGTACCAAAAACTGCCAGTCCGTCAGCGAGCTTATTTTCAGAAACGCGCACAGCGCGCCCGTTCACCTGCGTGCCGCAGCCCTTTACCGCCGTGAACATCTCATCCTGATAAGGGTTGTAAATAACTGCCATATACGGCTCGCCGTCCTTGAGCAGCCCGACTGAAACGGCGCTGTTCCTGTAGCCTTTTAAGAAATTTGTAGTGCCATCGATAGGGTCAACGATGAAAACGAGCCCCTTATCATAGTCCGGCATATACGAGCCGCCCGCGTCAGCATCGGCAGTTTCCTCTCCCATAAAGCGCGACTCAGGCAAAAGCGCCGTAAGCTCCTTTTCCAGAATATCCTGTATCTTCCTGTCATATAATGTCACAAAATTTCCATGCCCCTCCTTTGCGACCACAGTTTCCTTTACATGATCCGCGTCGAGCATGATCTGCCCACACTTTCTGACTATATCAGCTATCTCCTGAATTATCTTTTTTTCTTCCATTTTATTTGAATTCCTTTTATTATATTAATGTATGACAAACGATCGACACAGCGGCCCGGCCGCTGCTAATCATTACAGTATTACCATATAAGTATAACAAAGAAAGGTCTGTCGGTGAAATTAAATGAGCTCTGCTTCAGAAAAACATGCATACAAGAATTTTACATATAAACAAATTTCAGAGAATTACACGCAGCCTGCTGCGCGCCGCGGCAAGGTCGCAAAGCTGAATTACCCTACACGCCGCTACGGCGTAAAATACGCCTATGTTTACACACCTTACGGATACGACGGCAGCGACATGAACACGCGCTATGACATCGTGTATCTGATGCACGGCGCAAACAGCGGCGCCGAAACGTTCCTCTGGGGCGAAGGTCTCGACTCACATTTCAAGAATATCCTCGATCACATGATAGAAAATGGCGAGATAAAGCCGCTTATCGTAGTCACTCCCGGATTATACCCGGCATCAGACGTAAAAAACTACAAAGGGCAGGAGGCCGAGCTTGCCGATGAATTCACGGACGAGCTGGTAAATAATCTTATGCCGGCTGTAGAAAGCATGTACCTGACGTACGCAGATACAATAAACGCTGCCGGCTTTTGCGCGTCCCGCGCGCACAGAGCCTTCGGCGGATTTTCCATGGGCGCTGTAGTCGCGTGGTATACCTTCGCGCGCCATCTGGACCTCTTCAGCACATTTATGCCCGTATGCGGCGACTGCTGGATAAAAGGAAAGTTCGGCGGCGAGCATTTTCCCGACGAAACAGCCGACTGGCTCGCTTACTCGGTAAAAAACGGCTCGCTCACGCCCGATGATTTTACGGTATATATGGCGACGGGCACGCTCGATATGGCGTTTCCCGGACTCACAAATCAGCTCGGCGGCATGAAAAAGCATCCTGACGTTTTTCGTATAGTTGAAAACGGCAAGCACGTTTATTATACGGATCCTGCCGCAGCTGCAGAGCCGTCTGCGCCGACCGATGATGCGCAGCCAAATCTTTATTACTTCACAGTCGAGGGCGGCGTACACAATTACGTTTACGCGTATGAATATTTCCGCGCCGCGCTCGCCGCTGAGTATCCTTTATAAACTTTATTGTTTATAAGTCAGCATTTCCATCTGCACGATGCTTTGCTGACTTTCAATATACAAAAACGCCGCCGGCTGACCTGCAGCATCATTATCAAAATGCTTTTTCGTCAGCGGGCGGCGCTCCTGACGCCGTGAGGCGTCGCAGGTTTGTCCGTTCTTATTAGTTTATTAGTTTATTGATTTATTTTTCAATCATTATCACTGTCTCATTTATGACGGTATATTATCCTGACGCTTTATCTTCTTTGTAGTCGTGCGGACGAAATCCTCTTGGCGGATAACGACTTCCTTCACGCGCTTGTAGCTCGTCATCGTCATATTCGCTTCATTTACAGCGTTCTTTACATATTTGTACATCTCGTCCTCGTCAGGCTCGTGCCCGAGCGCTTCCTTTATGACGTCTGTATCAGGCAGCACCTGCACCGCAACGACATCCTCGTTTCCGCGAAGCGAGCCGTAAACCATACACTCGGAAATGCAAGGAACAGCGTTCAGCACCTCTTCTATCTCCTCAGGATAAATATTTTTGCCCGACTTAGTAACGATAACGTTCTTGTAGCGGCCCGTCAGATACAGCCAGCCTTCTTTATCTGTAAAACCAAGGTCGCCCGTGTTGAACCAGCCGTCATGCATTACCTCGGCAGTCTCCTCAGGCATATTGTAATATCCGAGCATGACATTCGGTCCGCGGTATAATATCTCACCGATGCCGTCCTCATCCTGATTGACGATCTTAAACTCGCCGCTCGCAACAGCCACGCCGACAGAGCCCGCCTTCTTGTAGCGCTCCCTCGCACTCTCAGGCGTTCCGGCAACGAGTGGAGTACACTCAGTCAGCCCGTAGCCCTGGAGCACCTTTATTCCAAGGTCCTCAAAGCCTCTGAAAACATTAGGATACAGCGCCGCCGCACCAGTAATTATCATACGGAGCTTTCCGCCGAGACCAGCGTATACCTGCTTGAAAAGCGTCCTGCTCAGGTCGATTCCAAAAGCCTTCATTTTATTATTGGCCTTTATAGCCTTTCTGAGCTTTCCATCGCTGCCCTGCTTCTTCGCCTGCTTCCATATCTTGTCATATATCATCTCAAGAACGAGCGGAACAGCGATAAATACAGTGTTATGCGCTTCTTCCATATTCTTCGTGATGTACTTCAGCCCCTCGCAGAACGCCGTGCTCGCGCCGCGATAAAGAACGAGCAGCATTCCGAAGGTACACTCGTAAGTGTGATGTATCGGCAGTATCGACAGCGTCTTATCAGTCGGAAGTATATAAGCTATACGGCACGTATCCATGATATTCGCCGTGATATTGCGCTGGCTCAGCATGACGCCCTTAGGATTTCCCGTAGTCCCCGAAGTGAAAAGCAGCACGCTCATCCTGTCCGGATCAGCCTCCTCCGCAGCAAACTGAGAATTTCCCAGCGCCATAAGGCTCTCGCCCGCGCCTGTAAGTTCCTTCCAGTCATAATAATTCGCATCCGTGCCAGCACGAATGCCTTCACTATCCTCCCGCGCGCCAGGCGCGCCCTCAGCTTTGTCCGTCTTCATTGCAGAAAGGTATTCCACCATGCTGAGCGACATGTCTGTACGGTCGCCATAAAACTGCATTATTACATGATTTTCAACGCCCTTTACGTTCTCAAACTTCGCCGTCTCGTCTGACGTATAGAACACGGTACGACACTCTGCGGTGTTTATAACGTTCTGTATCGCTTCGCTGTCGAGCTCCTTATCTATAGGAACTATGACACCTCCGCCGATAACTACAGCAAGATACGTCGCTATCCACTCGTAACAGCCCTGACCTATAACGCCTATACGCTCTCCCGCCAGACCCATCGCACGGATCTGCGTACCGAGCGCCTCTACATCGTGCTTCAGCAGAGTGTAGCTGACAGGCTCATAAGGCGCGCCCTTTTTCTTCTTGACCCAGAACGCAGGGCGCTCAGGATACGTTTCGACACTTCCGTAAAGCAGCTCCTTTATAGTTGAGATCTCTCTTATATCTGTAAACCAGTATTTATCTCTGAAATCTGACATTTTTTAATATGCTCCCAGTAATAAATTAATACTCGCTTACGCCCCATCGTGTCCGCCAGGCGGACGACCCACAGGACATAGCTGCATCAAGTATACCACTTTTGACGCATTATTTCCAGCATTCTTAATTTTCACGAATCAGTTTGCCCGAAAGCCGCATCACGCTCGCCGCGCATATCACCGATCGACGTTGTTTCAAAACTGCATTAAAAGCAGCATAGACACGCCTTTTGTGAAATATATTTTTATTATATACATTCCGCAGAACATCAGTCACGCTGATCAAAACAGTAAAATAAAAATGGAGGGGAATATTTTGTCAGTTATTATGATCAATATCAGACCGCATAATTTTATTATTCACGACCAAAAGTCGATAAAACACCGCACGTTTGTTCTTTCACGCATAATGCGCCGAGCGACCGCAGCCGCGCTCTCCTGCGCCCTTACCCTGACCGGCGCCCTATGGTGCGCCGCTGCAACAACCTCCGGCCTCGGCCTCTCAACCGTATCAGCCGAAGCCTCCGGCTCCCCGGGCAGCCCTGCCCCTACACAACAAAAGGCCAGCGCTGCTTCCGACCCGACGTCAACCTCCCATAGCGGCGGCTCCGCCCCCGCTTCCGACCCGACGTCAACTTCCCATAGCGGCGGCTCCGCCCCCGCTTCCGACCCGACGTCAACCCCGGCCGCGCCGTCCCGGCAGGTAAATGACGACGCCGCCTCCTCACCTGCCTCAGGCGGCGGCTCCGCCCCCGCCCAGTCCAACCTGAACATAGCTGCAAAATCCGCAATCCTCATGGACGCCGCCTCCGGCCGCGTCCTCTACAAACAAAACCCCGACGAAAAGCTACCGCCCGCAAGCGTAACAAAAGTAATGACAATGCTCCTTATATGCGAAGCCCTTGACTCAGGCCGCGTCACCACATCCGACAGCGTGACCGTAAGTGACCGCGCCGCAGGCATGGGCGGCAGCCAGATGTACATGGAGTCCGGCGAGACACACACGCTCGACGAGCTTCTTACAGGAATTTCCATGGTATCGGCAAACGATGCCTGCGTAGCCGCAGCAGAGTACATATCAGGCAGCGTAGAAATATTCGTAGAAGAAATGAACAAGCGCGCGTCAGCACTCGGCCTGCAAAATACGCACTTTGTAAATACAAACGGCCTGCCTGTAGCAGACCATTACTCGAGCGCATATGATATAGCAGTAGTCTCTTCCGAGCTGCTGAAGCACGACATCATAATCCCATACCTGACCGCCCCGTCAGGCACAGCCACAGTAGGCAAAAACGCCGATAAGCAGACGACGCTCGAAATGATAAACACAAATAAACTGCTTCGCTCATACAGCGGCGCTATCGGCATAAAAACAGGCTTCACGCAGGATGCCGGCTACTGCCTCTCAGCAGCTGCCGAGCGAAACGACCTCAGACTCATAGCAGTAGTCCTCGGCTGCGAAAGCTCAAAAATACGCTTCGCCGAAGCATCACGCCTGCTCGACTACGGCTTCGCCACATACGAGGCAGTACAGATAGCCGAAAAAGACGAGCTCGTAGGCAGCGCCAGCGTAGACAAAGGCATGATGGGCTTTACCGATCTGCGCGCCGGAGAAAACATCCAGATACTCGTACCAAAAGGAACTTCCTCCGACATAAGCTACTCAGTAAAACCATATGACGACCTCGCCGCTCCGATAAAAGCAGGTCAGAAAGCCGGCACGCTCACGATAACAAAAAACGGCGAAAAAACAGCCGAATACGACCTCTTCGCCGACACCGACATCAAAAAAGCCGGCATAAAAACACTCATGATACACAGCATAGAAAAACTAATGAAAGGATGACAAAAATGAACAACACAGGAAACACCGCATTCAGATTCCAGACCTACTCCGAAGCAGCCCGCGCCTACGACCGCCTACAGTCCACAGGCATCCCCGCGCGCATAGTAAGGACCCCGGCCTCAGCCCACAGATCATGCGGCTACAGCATAAAAGTCAGCCCCGACCACACCGAAGCCGCCCGCCGCCTGGTGACAGGCGCCCCGTACCAGTTCTATTAATGCCGCTCTTATTAACGCAGAAAAGGGCATGCGCCGCTCGCATGCCCTCATTAGTTAACGATTCACATATCAATTTATTTAAGATTCTCCGGATTAAGCCCCTCAAGCTCAGGCAGCACAAATATCCCGTCCTTCCTGATAAGCACATCATCAAACCAGATCTCGCCGCCGCCGTAATCCTCACGCTGTATAAGCACCAGATCCCAGTGAACAGCAGATTTGTTTCCGTTAGGAGCATCCTCATAAGAAGCCCCCGGAGTAAGATGTATGCTGCCGGCGATCTTCTCATCAAAAAGCGTGTCTTTCATCGGATGCAGGATATAAGGATTCACACCGATAGCAAACTCACCGAAATACCTCGCGCCCTCGTCAGTATCGAGCAGCTCATTTATACGCTCAGTATTATTAGCAGCAGCCTCAACGATCTTACCGTCCTTTATCTTAAACACGATATTCTCATAAGTAAATCCCTGCTCCTCAGAAACAGTATTATAAGAGATCACGCCGTTCATAGAATCCTTAACAGGCGCAGTATAAACCTCCCCGTCAGGAATATTATACTTACCGTCGCACTTTATAGCCGGGATGTCCTTGATAGAGAACGTCAGATCAGTTCCCGGAGCCACGATCCTTACTTTATCAGTCTTATTCATAAGCTCAACGAGCGGATCCATCGCAGCCGACATCTTAGCATAGTCAAGCGTGCAGACAGCATAATAAAAGTCCTCAAAAGCCTCAGTGCTCATACCCGCGAGCTGCGCCATGGAATTATTTGGATAACGCATAATAGCCCACTTAGTATTGTTCACCCTCTCGTCAAGCACCGGGCGCAGTATCTTATTATACATGTTAAGTTTTTCAGACGGGACATCAGAAAGCTCCGAAGTATTATCAGAAGCCCTCACAGCGATGTAAGCGTCCATCCCCTTCATCTGCTCAAGCTGATAATCACGCATATACTCAAGCTGCGCCTCATTGCACTGCATTATGATCTCACGATTCAGCGAAGCATCGCTCAACCCAAGGAACGGATGACCGCCAGCCTTATAAACTGCCCTTATCAGCTCCTTTATAAGCGGCTTAGCCGTAGTACCGACCTCATTGATAAGCACCCTCTCACCCTCCTGCACACTGCAAGAATAATTAACGATCATCTCAGCAAACTTTTTATTTCTTTCATCCATATGTCTTTCCCCTTCTATTTATTAAATTATTATATAATACCAAAAAGACGCCAAAAAGCGGGCTTACATGTGGACGAGCGAAGCGTCGGAGCGACCCGCATGTAAGCCCGCCAACATCGGCGTCCTTTATATTTTTAATTATTTAATCAATATACTCCAGCATCCCGAGCGCCGTCTTTATCATATTATCAAGAGAAAGCTCGCGCTCCTCATTAGTAAGACGTCCGCCCGTAACAAAATTATCGCTGACAGTCATTATAGCAAGCGCCCTAGCCCCGTAGCGAGCCGCATTCATGTAAAGCGCCGCAGCCTCCATCTCAACAGCCAGCACGCCCATCCTAGACCATCTCTTCCACGTATCCGGGTCGTCATCATAAAAAACATCAACAGAAACGACATTACCCGCACGGATATTCACCCCGTTCTGCTCAGCCGACTTCTTAGCCGCAATCATCAGATCAAGGTTCGCGCACGGAGAAAACTTCCCCGGCAGATCGAATGTATACTGGAAATTAGAGTCAGTAGAAGCAGAAACAGCCAGCACGATATCATTCAGATCGATATCCTCCTGATACGACCCCGCCGAGCCTATTCTTATAAGATTCCTGCACTTGTGAGTCTCCATAAGCTCATGAGAATATATTCCCATAGAAGGCATACCCATGCCCGTACCCATCACAGAAACTCTTCTTCCTTTATAATACCCGGTATAACCGAACATATTCCTCGTTTTATTAAAGCACACAGCGTCGTCAAGATAATTCTCAGCTATATACTTCGCCCGCAGCGGATCACCCGGCAGAAACACAGTCTCCGCGATATCCCCGAGCTCAGCGTCAATATGAAGCGATGCTCCCATAATTCAGACCTCCTACATCGTCTTTCCGAAAAACTCAACAGTCTTCTTTATCTTACCCATAAGCGCGTCAAAGCCCTCCGGCGTCATAGACTGAGGACCGTCGCAAAGCGCGCTCGAAGGATCGTTGTGGACCTCGATCATCAGACCGTCAGCCCCCGCAGCGATAGCAGCCATAGCCAGCGGCTCGACCATCCACCTTATACCCGCAGCGTGGCTGGGGTCAACGATAACAGGCAGATGAGTCATAGATTTCAGCATCGGTATAGCAGAAATATCAAGCGTATTTCTCATAGAAGTCTCAAACGTCCTTATACCTCTCTCGCAGAGTATAACGTTCTCATTTCCGCCCGCCATGATGTACTCGGCACTCATAACGAGCTCCTCAAGAGTATTCGCAAGGCCGCGCTTCAGGAGCACCGGCTTATCCGACTTGCCCAGCGCCTTGAGCAGCTGGAAGTTCTGCATATTGCGTGCTCCCACCTGAACTATATCCACATCATGGAAAAGCTCCAGATGCTCCGGCGTCATTATCTCAGTAACCACAGGAAGCCCCGTAGCCTTCTTGGCCTCAAGCAGCAGCTTCAGCCCGTTATTCTGCAGTCCCTGGAAAGAGTAAGGCGAAGTCCTCGGCTTAAAAGCGCCGCCTCTCAGCAGCCCCGCGCCGCTGTTCATAACATCAGTAGCGACCTCAGTTATCTGCTCCTTAGTCTCTATAGAGCAAGGACCCGCGATGACCTGGAAATTACCGCCGCCGATCTTCTTGCCCGCTACCTCGATAACAGTATCCTCAGGATGCATCTTCCTGTTAGCCTTCTTGTACGGCTCCTGCACCCTCTTTACGGCAGCGACCACATCGTTGCCCATCAGGTAATCAGGGTCGATTATAGAAGTGTCTCCGACGAGCCCCCACAGCGTAGAATCAACACCCTTAGACTCATGTATATCAAAACCGAGCGCCTTCAGCTTCCCCTTCAGGACAGCTTCCTTTTCCTTATCAGCGCCATTCTTAAGTACTACGATCATTTTACGCAACCTCCTTTTTTTAATGTAATAAATTCACAAAGTCAGCTCCGCTGACCTCCCGCCCACCTGTTGAACCCACATCCCGTATACCACAAAGGGCGACCCGCAGGCCGCCCGTGCATTAGCTTATACGTCTAAATCTATTAGAGCATCTCTGCTTCTGCTTTTTCTTCTTCAACAAGCTTTGCGATGAGCTGGCCTGATACCACCTGATCGCCCTGCTTTACATAGATCTTGTCGATAGTGCCGTCCATAGTTGAGATGATGTTTGTTTCCATCTTCATCGCTTCGATAACTGCGATAGGCTGGCTTGCTGTTACAGCTTCACCTTCCTTAACGAGTACCTTTACGATGTTACCAGGGATGTTAGCGCCGATCTCGAAATCGTTGTCAGCGTCAGCTATGATGATAGACTGCTTTGTAGCCTTTGTCATAGCATCCTTGTCCTTTACGAGGATAGTACGCATGAGACCGTTTACCTGGAATGTAAGCTCTCTGTTGCCGTTTTCATCAGGATCTCTGATCTCCATCAGCTTGATAACGAGGATCTTACCTTCGTCTACCTTAACTTCGCCGATCTCACCTTCCTTGATACCATGGAAGAATATGTCACTATCCATATATCTGAAGCTGCCTTCCTTCTTAAGGCCTGTGAGGTAATCCTCAAATACCTTCGGATATAAAGCGTAGCTGATAACATCCTGATCTGTAGCTTCCATATCGAACTTCTTGTTGAGAGTTTCTCTTATAGCTTCGAAATCCTCATCAGGGAGCAGCTCGCCAGGTCTGCAGTCGATAGGCTTCTTGCCCTTGAGTACGAGGTCTCTGAGCTTTTCAGGGAAGCCGCCCTCAGGCTGACCCATCATACCCTCGAAGTAAGATACGATAGAATCAGGGAAATCCATGCCCTTTGCCTTTTCGTAGATATTTTCAGGAGTAAGGTCGTTCTGGACCATGAAGATCGCCATATCACCTACTGCCTTTGATGAAGGAGTAACCTTGATGATATCGCCGAGCATCTGGTTTACCTTAACGTACATTTCCTTAACGTCCTGGAACTTGTGCTCAAGACCGAAGCTTGCAACCTGCGGTCTGAGGTTAGAATACTGTCCGCCAGGTATCTCGTACTTGTAGATCTCAGCAGTTCCTGCCTTTAATTCAGACTCGAAATCGCTGTAGATAGGTCTGATTCCTGACCAGTAAGTTGAGATCTGCTGGAGACCTTCTATATCCATGCCTGTCGCTCTTTCTGTGTACTCAAGAGCAGCTACAGTCGAGTTCAGAGGCGGCTGGCTCGTAAGTCCTGCCATGCTGTCGAATGCAGCGTCCACGATATCTACACCTGCCATAGCAGCCATCATGAGAGTTGCACCGCCATTGCCTGATGTATCGTGAGTATGTAAATGAATAGGAACTGTTACTTCGTTCTTCAGAGCCTTTATGAGCTTGTGGGCAGCCATTGGCTTTAGCAGGCTTGACATATCCTTGATCGCGATGATGTGAGCGCCGTGCTTTTCAAGTGCCTTAGCCTTGTTTATGTAGTACTGGAGAGAGTACTTATCTCTTGTGTCATCGAGGATATCGCCTGTGTAGCACATAGTAGCTTCAACGATCTTGCCCTGATTCTGAACTTCGTCCATAGCTACAGCCATGCCGTCTATCCAGTTGAGTGAGTCGAATACTCTGAATACGTCGATACCTGCGTCAGCAGCTTCCTTTATGAACTTTCTTACTACATTATCAGGATAGCTCTTGTAGCCTACTGCGTTAGCACCTCTGAGGAGCATCTGCATAAGGATATTAGGAATGCTTTCTCTGAGTGTAGCAAGTCTTTCCCATGGGTTTTCCTTAAGGAATCTGTAAGCTACGTCGAATGTAGCTCCGCCCCACATTTCGAGAGAGAAGAGATCCTTTCCGTATGCAGCTACTGCAGGAGCGATCCTTTCCATATCGAGAGTACGCATTCTTGTAGCCATGAGTGACTGCTGAGCGTCACGCATAGTAGTATCTGTAAAGAGTAGCTGCTTCTGGTCGAGTACCCACTGTGACAGACCCTTTGCGCCCTTCTCGTCAAATATCTGCTTTGTACCTCTGAGCTTTGTAACGTCAACGTCGATCTCAGGAACAGCTGGAACGTTTGCAGGAGCCTTAGCCCATCTTACTTCGTTTACTGCCTTATTTCCGAGGAATCTGAGGATCCTTACTTCATCCTCTTCAGCTGATGATACATTGAGGAGCTCAGGGTTGTTGTCTATGAAGCCTGTGTTGCACAGACCTGCTCTGAATGTAGGGTGATTAAGTACATTCAGAAGGAAGTTTCTGTTAGTCTTTACTCCCTTTATCTGCAGCTCGTTGAGAGCTCTTACAGCCTTATTTGCAGCAGCGTTGAAGTCTCTGCCGTAAGCTGTTACCTTTACAAGAAGGCTGTCGTAGTAAGGAGTGATGATAGCGCCGGTAAAGCCGTTGCCACCGTCAAGTCTGATACCGTTACCGGAACCTGTTGAATAGAACTCGATCTTACCTGTGTCAGGCGCGAATGAGTTTGCAGGGTCTTCTGTAGTGATACGGCACTGGATAGCAGCTCCTCTTATCTGTACGTCATCCTGTGACTTAATGTTTATAGCCTTAGAATCAAGAGCGTAACCTTCAGCGATAAGTATCTGAGCCTGAACGATATCGATACCTGTGATAACCTCAGATACAGTGTGCTCTACCTGAATTCTAGGGTTCATTTCTATGAAGTAATGGTTGCCTGACTTGTCGAGCAGGAACTCGATAGTACCGGCACTTCTGTAATTTACGTGGTTTGCAAGCTTAAGAGCATCAGCGCAGATAGCCTGTCTCTGCTCTTCTGTGATAGACTGAGCAGGTGTGAATTCTACTACCTTCTGATGGCGTCTCTGGATAGAGCAGTCTCTTTCATACAGGTGTACGATATTACCATATTTGTCACCGAGTACCTGTACTTCTATGTGCTTCGGTTCTTCTACATACTTTTCGATAAATACATCGTCGATACCGAAAGCCTTTCTTGCTTCGCTCTGAGCGTTGTTGAACTCAGGAATGAGGTCCTTAGGGTCTCTAACGATTCTCATGCCTCTTCCGCCGCCGCCTGCTGATGCCTTGAGCATTACAGGGTAGCCGCAGAACTCAGCGAACTTCTTAGCGTCCTCGTCAGACTTGATAGCTTCTTCTACGCCCGGGATAGTAGGAACGCCTACTTCGTGAGCAACGATCTTTGACTTGATCTTGTCGCCCAGCTGATCCATCATTTCGTGTGTAGGTCCGATGAACTCGATGCCTGCATCTTCGCACTGCTTAGCGAAATCAGAGTTTTCAGCAAGGAAGCCGTATCCAGGGTGGATAGCGTCAACGCCCTTTGCCTTTGCGAGTTCTATGATTTCAGTAATTCCGAGGTAAGCATCTACAGGGCCCTTTCCCTTACCTACCTTATAAGATTCATCAGCCTTTGTTCTGAAAAGGGCATTCTTGTCTTCTTCCGAATAAATTGCCACTGTGCGAATTCCGAGCTCGCTGCAGGCTCTGAAAATTCTGATTGCGATTTCTCCTCTGTTAGCAACGAGAACCTTCTTAAACTTTTTCATGCTTTCTCCTCATTTTCCTGAAAATACGTTTATTATTTTTTAGCGGATATAAGCTCGCGAAGCTTTGCGAGCGCGCTGCTGAGACCGCCGACTTCATCTATCAGTCCGGCATCGACTGCCTCCTGACCCGTGAGGATCGTGCCTATGTCATTAGCCATGTCCTCTGTAGCGTTCATCAGCTTTTTTATTTCCGCGTGATCCGCATCAGACGTACGGACGATAAAATCTATGATACGCTCCTGCATCTTTCTGAAATAATCATAAGTCTGCTCAGAGCTTATCACAAGACCCGTAGTCCTTACCGGATGAACAGTCATAGTAGCGCTTGGCGCAATAAATGAATAGTCCGCCGCTGTCGCCAGCGGAACGCCTATACTGTGACCGCCGCCAGACACTAAAGATACGGTAGGCTTAGTTATCGAATGAATGAGCTCCGCTATCGCGAGGCCCGCCTCTACGTCTCCGCCAACGGTATTAAGAACTATTAACAAACCTTTTACCTTCGGATTTTCCTGTATAGCTATCAGCTCGGGGATGATATTTTCATATTTAGTCGTCTTTGTATCAGACGAAAGTACCGTATGTCCCTCGATGCTCCCGATAACCGTCATATACTGAATATCAGACTCGAAATCAAAAACGTTCTTAATGCCGCCGAAATCATCTATGCTGGCTTTTACATCTTTTTCTTTTTTTTCTGTTGAATCGCTCATAATGCCCTCCGAATGCTTTCACAGGCATGCGTCAGCCAGGCTGACCCACATCCTGCCGTATTTATTTCATGAGGATATTATGTGCGTTCCTTCAGAATATATGCTTAACTTCTACAGAAGCTGCGCCGGTTTAGAATACCAGCTTTTCTTCTATATAAGATGCAACCTGATCCATAGGGATCCTGATCTGCTCCATAGTGTCTCTGTCTCTTACAGTTACACAACCGTCAGTCTCAGTGTCAGGGTCCACAGTGATGCAGTACGGAGTACCTATCTCGTCCTGACGTCTGTATCTCTTACCGATGCTGCCCGGCAGATCGTAATCTACGTTGAACTTCTTTGAAAGCTCTTCGTGTAATGCTTCAGCCTTTTCAGCCTGCTTCTTTGTGAGCGGGAGCACCGCTGCCTTGTAAGGCGCGAGAGCAGGATGGAAGTGCATTACTACTCTTGTATCTTCCTTACCGTTTGCTGATGTAACAGTTTCTTCGTCGTAAGCTTCTACGAGGAACGCGAGCGTTACTCTGTCTGCTCCGAGTGAAGGCTCTATGCAGAACGGTATGAACTTTTCGTTTGTAACAGGATCCTGATATGACATATCATGACCTGAGAACTCCTGATGCTGCTTAAGGTCGTAATCAGATCTGTGAGCGATGCCCCAGAGCTCGCCCCATCCGAACGGGAAGAGGTATTCGATATCCGTAGTAGCCTTACTGTAGTGTGAAAGCTCCTCAGGTGAATGATCTCTGAGTCTCATGTGCTCGTCTGAAATGCCAAGATCCTTAAGGAACTTAGGGCAGTAGCTTCTCCAGTAGTCGAACCATTCCATGTCAGTTCCAGGTGCGCAGAAGAATTCAAGCTCCATCTGTTCAAATTCTCTTGTTCTGAATGTGAAGTTGCCCGGAGTGATCTCGTTTCTGAATGACTTGCCTACCTGAGCTATACCGAACGGCAGCTTCTTTCTTGTTGTTCTCTGGACATTCTTGAAGTTTACGAATATACCCTGTGCAGTTTCAGGTCTGAGGTAGATCTGCGCTGTGCTGTCCTCAGTTACGCCCTGGAAGGTCTTGAACATAAGGTTGAACTGTCTGATAGGAGTGAATTCAGTGCTTCCGCATGTCGGACACTTTATTCCCTTTTCAGCCATAAAAGTTTCCATCTGTTCATTTGACCATCCGTCAACTACCTGGTCTATTCCCTGCTTGTCAAAATAGTCTTCTATAAGCTTGTCGGCTCTGAATCTCTCGTGACACTTCTTGCAGTCTACCTGAGGGTCGTTGAAGTTGCCCACGTGTCCTGACGCTTCCCATGTTCTCGGATTCATAAGTATCGCAGAGTCGAGTCCTACATTATATTTGCATTCCTGTATGAACTTCTTTCTCCACGCAGCCTTTACGTTATTTTTCAGCTCAACACCAATCGGACCGTAGTCCCATGTATTAGCGAGTCCGCCATAGATCTCCGAACCCGGAAATACAAATCCTCTGGATTTTGCCAGAGAAACTATCTTGTCCATTGAAAATTCTCTGTGCTGAATAGTATTGCTCATCTTAAAAATTCTCCCGTTTTAAAAATTCTATATATTAATATACTACAAGGACAGCGAATACACAATACGATAATACATGTATACACTGTCCGTCAGTAATCATACCTTATTCAGTTTTATTCAAAAAATCTGAATCTTCCTTTTTTCTTTTTGTAATCGTTTATAGTTTCCTCGAACTTTTCGCCGGCTCTCTCTATCTCGTCGAGCGTTTCGTTCGCCTCATCAGCTTCCGCTGTTTCTTTCACTTCCTGTTCTTCAGCTTCTGCTTCGTTTTTTATCTCAACTTCTGCGTCTGCTGCAGTATCCTCCTGTTTTGGCTCAGGAGCTTCAGCTTTCTCTTCAGGCTCTGCATAATCATCGAAATTGAAGTAATCGTCATCATAATCATCATCATCATCGTCAATATCAATGTCCATGTCGTCCGCTACACAGTCGATAAGATCGTCAATATCCTCCTCGACCTCCTCAGCGCTCGCCTTCGCCTTGTTTATAGCGCTTGCAGCCTTATCCTTAACCTGAGTGAACGCTTCACCGCCCTTGCCCTTGAGGTCATCGGCTATTACAGAGCAGTTTTCCTTAACATCGCCGAAAGTATCTACAGCCTTATCACTGAGATTTACCACCTCGCCGTTGTCCTTTATGAGCTCTATAGTACACTTCATACCGAGCGCCACTACAGTAGCCACGAGCGTAGGCCAGAATACCCATACAGCGCCTACGATACCGAGATTTACAGGGATGTTGAGTATTATTTCCTCGTCCTTCTTAACGACTATCCTTGAAACATTACCCTTTTTTATGAGCTGCTTCAGACGGTCGATAAGATGAGACGCCTGGTCCCCTGCCTTGCTCCTAGGAACAAGATCTATCTCGTCTTCTATCATTATAATAGCGTCAACTACGCTTCCGTCCGCCTTTATGAGAGCGTCCTTCGCTTCTTTGTAATTGACTCCCGTTCTGTCCTTTACCAGTTCGATCTTTTCAAGACTGATTTCCATTTTAACACCGCCTTTTAAATATTCAGATACGACTCACTCTTTAAATTATTTATATCCAGATGATACGACACATACTCCTTAAGTATTTCGGAAAGATATGCCGCCACGTCATCCTTCAGTGCCAGTTTTCCGAGAGACTTCATATCGTTTACCCTTATAAAATCCAATATTTTGATTATATCAAACTTATTTCGATATAGCAATCTCATATTGACAGCGCCTGTTTTTATACAATCCATGCACAGCAGGCCGCCGTCAACCACGCTCAGTCCTCCCGGCGTTATTTCACCGTCCGGTCTGCTGCACCTCACGCATCCGTGCAGCGACGGCATATATCCGCATATATCCACGAGTTTCCACTGATACATTACTATAAGAGACTGGAGCTTCGTCTTTCTGACAGATATCAGCCTGAGCAGGTCGAGCAGCATATCGAGCACGCGCTCTGCAGGCTCTTCCTCCTGCAGCATCTTTTCTGTAAACTCGAGCGCATATGACGCGTACATGTATTTATCTACATCCTCACCTATTTTGTAATAGCTCTCAAGCGTTTCCGCTGCATTTAGACTGAAGCTCGTCCGACCATGAAACACCTCGTATTTTCCATGCGTAAATACGCGCAGCGCCAGTGCTGACTTGTTTTTGCCATTCGTCCTTATGCCTGTTCCGGCGCTTATCTTGCCGAATTTCCTCGTAAGTATGACGAGCATGCGCCGGTCGCCCGGCAGCCTGGTCTGCCGCAGTATGACTCCGTCTGTATCGGTTACCATTGCCTGCGCCGCTTACCTTCCGTCGTCCTTATTGTTATAGCCGAAATTGCTTATCGCTATATCGTTCTCGCGCCAGTTTTCCTTTACCTTGACCCACAGCTCGAGATAAACCTTTGAGCCGATGAGCGGCTCTATCTCCATGCGCGCCGCTTTTCCTATACCCTTGAGCTTCTTGCCCTTCGCACCTATTATTATGCCCTTGTGCGACTGGCGCTCGCAGTATATGACAGCGTTTATATTAGTGCAGCTTCTCGCTTCCTCGTAGCGCTCTATTTCTACAGCTATACCGTGAGGTACTTCATCCTCCAGGTACATGAGCGTTTTTTCACGGATTATCTCTGATACGAGGAATCGCATCGGGTTGTCAGTAAACATGTCCTTCGGGAAGTACATCGGGCCTTCATTTATATACGGCTTTATCTTGTCGAGGCAGACGCCTGTGTTCTTCTCCTGAAGAGCGCTCACGCCTATGATATCGTCAAAAACGCCCTCTGCGTCGTATTCTTCGTATATCTGTCTGAACTTGTCCGGCTCGATAAGGTCTATCTTGTTTATTATAAGTATCTTCGGCGTATTTTTTACCTTTCTGAGAAGCTCGAGGATGTACTTATCTCCGGGACCTGCCGACAACGGACCGTCTGTAAGGAAAAGTATTACATCGACCTCATTAAATGTAGACAGCGCCGTACCCGTCAGATACTCGCCGAGCTTGTTCTTCGGCTTGTGTATGCCCGGAGTGTCGATAAATACGATCTGATAGTCGTCATCTGTGTATATGCCTCTTATTGCGTTTCTCGTAGTCTGAGCCTTACTCGATGTGATAGCGACCTTTTCGCCGACAAGAGCGTTCATAAGCGTTGATTTGCCTACGTTAGGCCTTCCTACGATACCTGCGAAACCTGATTTCATTAAATGTATCCTTTCAGTAATTATCTTTATATATTTTTATTTTTCAATATTATTATTTTCGAATATTTTCATGCATTAATGCGCTGACGCACGAATGTTCCTTCAAGCTTGCCGCCGCGTCACCGCGGCCCATGGGCGCGCCCGGCGCGCGTCAGTCCCTCGTAAGGTCTATTTCAGCCATTACTTCCTCTTCACGAGCCCGCATTTCCTTTTTTTCTTCCTCTTCCATATGGTCGTAGCCGAGCAGATGCAGCATACTGTGTACAAAAAGGTAAACAAACTCGCGCTCATAAGAATGGCCGTATTCCTCCGCCTGGCGGTGAGCCACCTCGTCACATATCACAACGTCTCCGAGACATATCTCCTCATCGTTTTCTATATCGTTCAGGTCGTCAAACTGCGGGAACGAGAGCACGTCTGTAACATTGTCGATGCCGCGGAACTGAGCGTTTATCGACTTTATCTCATCAGGCTCGACCACGGAAAGGCTCACCTCACACATCTCAGGCTCAAGCCCCTCGCCCGTTATACATATGTCGCCCGCCTTTTTCATATAATCAAAAAGCTCTTCGCTTATATGAAATTCCTCGAGCAGCTCTTCATCAAATATTATTTTCATCTTTTTTCACGCCCCTGTGACCTTCTCTGTGTTCACGACGCTCACGTTCCTCGTCGTCTGATTCATATGCCTTTATGATGCGCTTTACGAGCGGATGCCTTACAACGTCGTCGCCCTCAAAGAACGAAAAGCTTATGCCTTCTACACCTTTAAGTATGCGCAGCGCGTCGCGCAGACCTGACATTTTTTTCCTTGGGAGGTCTATCTGCGTCACGTCGCCCGTCACTACAGCCTTTGAGCCGAACCCCAGACGGGTAAGGAACATCTTCATCTGCTCGCGCGTGCTGTTCTGCGCCTCGTCGAGTATTATAAACGCATTGTCAAGCGTGCGACCTCTCATGTACGCGAGCGGAACGACCTCGATTATTTCCTTTTCCTTAAGCCTCAGCGCCGCATCGCGCCCGAGTATGTCAAACAGCGCGTCGTACAGCGGTCTGAGATACGGATCGACCTTTTCCTGCAGGTCGCCCGGCAAAAATCCCAGATTTTCGCCGGCCTCTACGGCAGGGCGCGCAAGTATGATCTTCTGTACTTCTTTATTTTTAAGCGCGTGTACCGCCATCGCGACCGCAAGGTACGTCTTTCCCGTTCCCGCAGGTCCGACGCCGAACACGACATCGTTTTCACGTATGTTGTTTGCGTAGTTTATCTGTCCCAGAGTTTTTGCCCTTACCGGTTTTCCGCGGTGTGTGAAGCACAGTATGTCTTTGCTCAGGCGGCTGTTCCTGTACGACTTTCCCTCTCTGTTCAGCGCTATTATATACTCGGCGCGCTGCTCGTCGAGCTCATCGCCCTTTTCCAGCACCCACATCATGTCAAGCACTGTATTTTCGGCATAGTCAATTTCATCTCCGCTTATGACGAGCTCGTCTCCCCGCAGCACCATGGTAACGCCAAACGCCCTGTCGATCATCTCCATGTATTTATCGTCATTGCCGAATACACCCGTTATATACTGTACATCCTCAACTGTTATCTTTTTCTGTTTTTTCTCCGCTTCCGTTTTCAGCAAGCTTATTCTCCTTCTGTTCTGCAATATTTTCTGACACATCAAGTGTCACGTTACATACTATTATATTTTCTTCCTGCGTAAACTTCAAATATTTATTGTACATTTTTATATATTCAGGAATATTTTCGCGTATATATTCGCGTATCCTGTCGTCTATTATCGACTCCATCTCTTTTGCCGTGTATTTTCCGGCAGGAAGCTCCGCTCTCAAATGATACACTACAGCGGCTTCTACTATACCGTCTGCATCAGCGACACGCGCCGCATTGTCACGCGACATATCATATGTAGTATTTTGGATCGGCACAAAGCAGCTTATGAGCACCTGCCCCTTCTGTACATAATCTCCCGGCGCCACAAGAGCATGGCCTTCGCGCGCTATGACGCGCTCTACGTAACCGCTTTTAGCAGCAACTATGTCATGTATCGCAGTATTCTTCCCCGCATCCTCAAGACTTCCCTCTACTATGCTTACTCTGATGTACGACCCCTGACGTTCCAGGCCTATCCACCTTATATCTCCGAACTCGGCCAGTATCTCATTTTTTACATAGTCGCTGTCGATGTGCGCGCTGCCGCCCTCATAAAGTCCTGCGTCGCGCAGAGCAGCGCGCAGCTCCTTTTCATCCGTTCCGTGATCTCCCTCTATTTCTATTTCAGAAATAATATTCTGCTGCAATATGAGCATGATGCATATAAGCAGCGAACCCGCGACCAGACCTGCGCGCCCCAGTGCTCTTTTGGCAAAAGGCACAGCACCCGATTCGTCTGTCAGAGTTACAGCGTAGCGTCTTCCAAGTATTTTTCCGATTCTTCGATAGTCGCTGTAGCTGCACCCAAACGAAAACGTAAGCTCGTCATCATAGCTTATATCCTCTATCATGATCCCTGCGCCTATCATGCGGCTCATCGCTTTTTCGAGCTCCGTACCCTCTATGACTACACGGCAGCCATGTACGCTCAGCCTTTTCATTTACGTCCTTCCTTTCGCATCTCAGCGCCGCCATTTTTGCCATAAAATTCTATTGAAGAAAATTTTCCGTTCACCCTTATCCTTCCGTCATAAATGTATTCAACATTCATACCGACTCCATATAAAGCCAGCTGCCCTTTCCCATGGTCTACTGTAATATTAGTATCAGACATTATTATCACCTTTTTTACATTGTCTATGACTGCGACCGACCCGCTGACGTTTATACGCGCCGCTCTAATATCAAAATCCCCCATTATATTAAACATATCATCCATGAATAAACACCACCCAAAATCACGCGCGTCACCGCGCCCTACTCCGTTCCTAAATACATATGCTTTGACGTCTGTAAGTATGCTTTTTGTAATATCTATAAAACAAAAAGACGCACAAAAAGCGGGCAGGCATGCAGGCGAGCGCAGCATCCCATTCTGTGACCGCGGAGCGAACCGCATGCCTGCCCGCCTATCCTGGCGTCCCGTATTTACAGAAAAGTATACTTCCTGTATTTTCCTTGTTATGCATTCGTTTATGATGTATAATAGAAACGATATTAAAATCAATTTTGCGTATTCATTGGCCGGCGTTTTATCATATACATGGCGGTCGGAAACAGGAGGTTAAACATGGCTGATTATACTGCAAATGACAAATTTTCAAATTGCTTTGTATGTAGCCCGACAAATCCTTACGGACTTCACCTTACAAACACTTTTGTAAACGGACGCTCGCATATGGAGATCACCCCGCATGAAAATATGACAGGACTCAAGGGCCTTATGCACGGCGGTTTTTCACTGATGCTCATGGACGAGATCATGTACTACGCTATGGAAGGGCTCAAGGTCGATACCGTTACCCTCAACTCTCACTGTGATTTCGTAAGCCCCGCTTACATAGGTCATAAGCTCATCGCAGAAGGCTGGGTAGAAAAACACGAAGGCAAAAAGATATACGCAGCAGGCGAGCTGGTCGATGCCGACACAGGAAAGGTCGTAGTTAAAGCTACAGGACTTTATTACGAAGTTGACATGTCATCTTTCCTTCCTGATTAATAAGTCACAACTCCATTACGAATCCCATATACAACGAAACGGGGCTGTTGCTTTCGCAACAGCCCCGTTTCGTTTATTGGAAATCGTTATACCAAATAAACAACGGATAGCCATAACCATATGCTGCGCCGATAAACCGATCTGCCATCGCTGCGTCCGCATCTTCAATGACCTGATTAGATAGTCTGAAAATTTCAGAGAAATAAATTTACAGAAATAAACATGATACAAAAAACAACTACAGCGGCCAGAAAACCTGACCGCCGTATGTTAGCTGATAAATTATTATCAAGAAAGGACTAATTTATTCTGCCTGAGCAGCTTCCTTTGCATCCATGATAGCAGAGAGTCCGCCCCATGTTTCCTGGAAAATTTCAGCAGGCATGAGCTTTGGACCGCCTTCAGGAATTATTGGTGTGAATTCCATCTGATCAAGGATGTCCTTCTGGAGATCAACTCCAGGAGCGATTTCGATAAGCTTTAAGCCACCTTCACAAGCTTCAAATACAGCTCTTTCTGTGATGTAGAGACCCGGCTTACCGTTCTTTACTGCAAGCTGAGCATCGTAAGCGATCTGTTCAGACTTCTTAACGAACTTCTTCAGCTTACCTTCCTGGTCGATAACGAGCTTACCATCTTCGATATGCTCTTTAAGACCCTTAGTAGTGAATGTACCGATGAAGCAAGCCTTTCTTGCTCCTGCAGTTATATTTGTAAATCCGCCAACGCCGAGTGTTACGCCGTTGAGCTTAGATACGTTTACTGAACCATCTTCCTGAGCTTCAGAGAGACCAAATGCTCCGAAGTCAAGACCTGTTCCGTCGAACCAGTCGAAGTGATCCTTCTGGTCGCATGACCATTCGTTGTTGAAGTGAGCACCGAAGCATGGACCACCGCCAGGTACTCCGCCTACTGAACCTGATTCAGAAATCATTACAACGTTGTCCATTTCGCCTTCTTCAGCAAGTACGCCGCCGCAGAATGTAGGCATACCGATACCGAAGTTGCACATTGAACCTCTCTTGATCTCCATTACAGTTCTTCTTACGATTACCTTCTTAGGATCGAACGGCATTACTTCGATTGCGTCAGTAGGAACCTTTACCTGACCGTTGAGTCCCTTCCAGAAAGAATCAGGTCTGTAACCTGGGTCTGTAAGAGCTCTTGCGAGTAATTCAGGGTGTTCCTGAACTACGATGTAGTCAACTAAGTTTCTACCAACCTTTACGAGCTTAGGATTTAATGAGCCAGCCTTTGCGATCTGCTCAACTTCAACGATTACAACACCGCCGCAAGCCTTTGCAGCTCTTGCAACTGCTGAAAGCTCGAGGTTGAGGCATTCATTTTCAGCTGTGATGTTACCGTTTTCATCAGCAGTAGTTGCTCTCATCATACCTATGTCGATCTTTGGGATTCTGTAGAATAAGTATTCCTCACCCATAAAGTCAGGTACGTATTCTACGAAGAGCTTTTCACCCTTAGCTCTCTTAGCTTCGTCATAAGCCTTTGCACTTGCGTTAAGAGCACCGCCCTCAACTCTTGCGTCCATGAATGTTCCGAGACCGCACTTTGTAAGTACGCCAGGCATGCCTCTGCCTATTTCAGTATACATCTGAAGCATCGCGCCTAAAGGCATGTACCATCCAGGAACCTTATCTTCTTCTATCAGTTTTGCAATTTTAGGAGTAGTTGATTCGTGTGAAGAAATATCGAGACCGATGAGTCCTTCATGCGCCCAGCACTTTGCAGCACGGTTACCGGCTGCATGGATAGCAGTGATTCCTGCAGGATGTCCTGTTTCAAGGAATCTCTTTTCAACTGCAAGACCTATTTCTTCAGGCCAACCTTCACTACCGAAAGCTGCGCCTACTACACAACAACCATCAAAGAAAAGCTTTGCAGCTTCTTCCATAGAAATAATTTTAGCCATTTTCTAATTTCTCCTTCTCACCGATGTCGCAGCTGTTTAAAAACAATGCGCACGGTATGTTACTCTTAACTGAGTGATTGATTATGTACCAGCCGTAACAGATACTTAAACCAAATATCTAATACAGACTCGCTGAAATCCAGCGGTACTAAAATGATGAACAAATCATGTGAACAGCCTTTTTCTTTAGCCAAGACTGTCTGCATTCTTTTTTAATGCGCCAAGTCCTTCAGCATATGACTTTCATACCTTGTATTTGGG
>CAVGAH010000005.1:0-32875 GCA_963627215.1 bacterium
CAATAGAAGTGCGTAATATATGAATGAAAAATTGCAGTGTACGTTTTGCTCTCATCAAGCAGGCTTGTCCGAGGCTTTGCTTCGCTTTAAAAATGCCGACTGATAAAAAACGGTCGCCGCATAAATGCGGCGACCTCTGAAAATTCAACATTCACTAGTAAACAGGATTAAGAAGACCATATGTACCGTCGTCACGCTTGTATACTACCGAAACACGACCTGTCTCATCATTCATGAATACAAAGAAATTATGATCCAGCATTTCCATCTGAAGTATTGCTTCTTCAGTTTCCATAGCTGTTATTTCAAACTCCTTGATCCTTACAGGAGCGAGTGATTCCTCTTCTTCCTCCGGCTCAGGAACAACATCAAATCTGAGATCGGCACCCTTTACCTTCTGGTTGTTCTTCTGAAGCTTTTTCTTGTGTCTTGTTATCTGTGATGTAAGCCTTTCAACTACCTTGTCGAGACACACATTCATGTCAGGATCAGTAAACTCTGCTCTGAAGATCATTCCCTTTACAGAGATCATAGCCTCCATAGTCTGTCTGTTCTTCTTAAAGCCCATAGTTACGTTTGCAGTTGTTTCCTCTGGGAAAAACTTGCTGAGCTTGTCGAATTTCTTTTCGATCAGAGCTACCTGTCTGTCATTTGCTGTAAACCCCTTGCTTGTAATGTTAACTCTCATACAAGTGCCTCCTTTATATTGCAGACCCTTTAGCACTGCATGCCCCCAGAGCGTATCCCCTGCATGCCGCGTCCCGAAGACTGCGGCAGCTTTTAAGTCAGCGCCCATATGCATGACCGCGCGCTGCAGATCCTTTATCAGATACCCTAAAAGTATCTGTACTTATATATTCGACACCGACAGATAAATTCCCCTGTTCATAATAAATATTTAGTAATAAATCTTGCATCCTGCGTCGGCCCGGCCGACATGTGGATAACTGTGCAAACTGTGGATAACCCTGTGTATTATTGGAATACCAACGCTTTTTGATGTGGAAAATTCACATGCATTTTTGTCGGTACACCATTAATTTACAAATCGCTGTAGGCATTGAAATTTCAACGTCAGTCAGGCGCACAAATATGTATCGTTTAACTACGAACCGATTATTCGATATTGAAATAACAATGTTTCCACCGGTTGTGGATAACTTTGTGCATAACTTTATGTATGACTTTTCAGACCGCATTTATTCCTCGTCAAAATCGAGGACAGGGCATGCATCGAGCGACATATCATCCACAAAGCCCGCCTTGTATCTGTAGTAGGCCGCACACGATATCATAGCTGCATTGTCTGTACAGAGTATCGGCTCCGGACGATAGAATTCTATATTATTTTTACGGCATGCTTCTTCCATCATGCCTCTGAGAAGGCTATTTGCCGCAACGCCGCCCGCGAGAGCGAGCTTCCTTCTTTTGAATTTCTTAGCAGCTGTTATTGCTTTCATTACAATTACTTCCATTACTGCCATTTGGAAGCTTGCAGCTATATCCGCATTATTTACTTCCTCGCCGCGCTGCCTTACACTGTTTACGTAGTTCAGTACTCCTGTTTTAAGACCGCTGAAGCTGAAATCGTAGCTGCCCTTTTCGAGAAGCACGCGCTTGAATTCTACTGCATGCGGGTCGCCCTGCTTTGCGAGCGCGTCGATTTTAGGGCCGCCGGGGTATCCCAGACCGAGAACGCGCGCTACCTTATCCATGGCCTCGCCTGCTGCGTCGTCTCTTGTAACACCGAGAAGCTCCAGGTCGTTGTAGCCTTTTACGTCTATGATATCAGTATTTCCGCCTGAAACTACTACTGCCGTGAACGGCGGCTCGAGGTCGGGTACTGCAATGTAATTAGCCGATATATGCCCGTGAAGGTGATGAACGCCGACTATAGGGATGTCCTTTGAAAATGCAAGCGCTTTTGCTGCCGCTACGCCTATGAGCAGCGCGCCTATAAGTCCGGGACCGTGCGTCACGCCTATAAGGTCTATATCATCAAGTGTAACGCCTGCTTCGTCGAGTGCCTGCTGTATTACCGTATTTACGTTGTCGAGATGGTGTCTCGACGCTATCTCAGGCACTACGCCGCCATACTGTGTATGTATCGCTATCTGCGATGATATCACGTTTGACAGCACATGCCTGCCGTTTCCGGTAACTGAAGCAGCTGTTTCATCACAGCTGCTTTCTATACCGAGTGTCAGAAATTCTCCGTTTTTCATAATCATTATTTCCTTTTTGCGGCGGCTACATCAATGTTTTCTCTGCAACGCCGCATTTATCGTCCATTCTCTTGTGTATGCAGCTGTCACACATGGTGTAATTTTCCATATTGATTATATTTACTGCTCCCGATGGAGCATAATGTCTGCAGCTTGCATACACATCATTGCTGCCGCCTGAGTCTGTGCCGGTAAACATGCCGGCAGCAGCTCCGTCATTCTGATAATTGTAATTTTCTGTATTTATTAACATTTTCCGCCTCCTTGCTGTGTTCCTACAAGGATTATTGCAGTAAGGCGGAAATTTTATACATATTTATTGCTGTCTGATCTGATATTTAATTTTCATCAGTATGCCCTGCAGCGCTGTTCCGGCGCATGAGCAGCGCATTTTCACCTGTTTCGGCGTAATATCCGTCGCGCTTTCCCTCAACGATGAAGGCGTGATTTTTGTAAAGCGCTATGGCGCTCCTGTTTGCCTCACGTACCTCGAGCATAAGGCTTACGATGCCGTCTGACTCTGCATTTTCTATAAGCATATCCATCATGTGATCTGCTATGCCTCTGCCTCTGTAAAGCGGATGAACGGCTACTCTGTTTACCTCGCCTTCATCGACTACGTATGCGGCTCCTGCAAAGCCTATAAGCTCGCCCTTGCTGTTTTCCGCTGCTACGTAGAAGCTTTTCTTTGAGCCGTCGAGCTCGCCTTTAAAAGAAGACTCGCTCCACGCGTGGCTGAAGCAGCGAGCGTCGAGTGCCGCAAATGTGCTTACATCTGCTTCTGTGGCGCACCTGTATGAGATATGCTCGTCTGCCGCCGGTATTTCCATGCCTTTATCTGCAACAGGCTGTTCTTTTTTGAGGACTTTTTTCTTTCCTGTTTTTTTGCCGAGCTGACCTGCTTCGAGCTTGCGCTCTGCTTCTGATTTTCTCATATAGTCAGGCTTCACTTCATTATAATTGCAAAGCTCGCCCTTTTCTGCCATGGCGCGCGCCATCATAAGTACATTTTCTGCGTTCTGGTATCTCGAAGTGCGCAGCGCGAGCTCAAAATCTATGCCGCTTGCGGCAGCTACCTCTGAAACTGCTGAAGCGTAAGAATCAGAGCCGTCGCCGTACATCCTTACAAGCAGCGCGCTTTCCCTTTTAGCCGCTTCGACAGTCAGCGCAAGAAATTCATCTACATCATAAGCACCTGCTTTTACTAACTCTCTGTAGCCGCCATCTGCTCCAGGCTCACCGTTTTCTATTATATACGCTCCTGCGTATACCTGCTTTCTTCTCGCATCAAGCATTGGACACACTATCACCGATGCGTCTTTTACGATTTCTGCGTCAGTGTCCAGCTCCTGTAATGCTGAATGTTCACTGCATGACGTACGCTCAGCGTACACGAATGATTCCAGCGTCGGCACAGCCGCCATAGGCAGACCGAGGGCCTGTGCCATAGTCCTTGCTGCAGCCATTCCTATCCTTATGCCTGTAAATGAACCGGGACCTATAGAGACTGCGATCATTTCAAGCTCGTTTTTTGATATTCCTGCGCTTTCGAGGACTTTCTCCGTCATAGGAAAAAGCGCCTGAAGATGATTCATCTCCTCACCGGATGTTTCGCAGAATATACTGCTGTTTTTTCCTTTATCTGTATCCTGAACAGCGACAGACGCTGTCGCGCCTGTCGTGTCTACTGCCAGTATTTTCATTATTTCCCACCTGATGTTTAATTAACAAATTAGACGATATCTATATCGTAAATGCGCTCGCCCTCGTTTTCTCCATAATAGATGTTTATCAGACGACTTCCGTCCGGTATCAAGTCGGGTATCAGATCTGCCCATTCTACGATGCACACTCCGTCTCCGTTGAAATATTCGTCTATTCCTATTTCAAAAAGCGAGTCGGGGTCGCTGACTCTGTATACATCAAAATGATACAGCGGCAGACGTCCCGTATGGTATTCCTTAACTATATTAAATGTAGGGCTCACTATCGGCTCTGTTACTCCCAGTCCGGCTGCTACAGCCTTTGTCAGAGCCGTCTTTCCTGTGCCGAGCTCTCCTACGAGACACACTATGTCGCCCGGTGAGAGCTCTTCTGCGAGCTTTTTTCCGTATCTGACTGTGTCATCTTCATTTTTCATTTTTAATATCATAATATTTTTCCTGTTCTGATCTTATATTCAGATCATTCAGTGGGAGCTACAGCCAGCTCGTACATCGCATCGGCGTATATCTTTGCTGTCTGTATGAGCCTTTCGACGCGGACGCATTCATTCTTCTGATGCATTGTGTCGGGGTCTCCCGGATAAAGCGCTCCGAACGCTATCGCGTTGTCCATCTCTCGCGCGTATGTGCCGCCGCCTATTACTAAAGGCTTTGTTTCGTCGTCGCCCGTATGACGGCGGTATATCGCCAGAAGCGTCTGTACCGTCGGATCGTCAAGCGAGAAGTATACAGGCTTTTCGTATACATTCTTGACTATGCCTATATCATACTTTTCAAGTACAGGAGCCATAGCTTCATATGCGTCATTGTCCGTCTTTGTAACAGGGCATCTTACATTTACTGTAAGCTTAACGTGCTCACCGTCAACGTCTATCATGCCGACGTTCAGTATCAGATCACCTGATATATCGTCATGCAAAGCGCAGCCGAGCTTTTCGCCGTTAAAATCCTCATAAAGATGGTTCATATAAAATTCCAAAAAGTCATTTACTTCCGTGCAATTGAATTTTATTTCCGAAAGAAAGCTTATAAGCACCGATACAGCGTTTACTCCGCGCTCAGGATAAGCGCCGTGTGCCGAAACTCCGCGGCATGACAGCTCGAGCGACTTGCCGCGCCCTTTTGCGGTGATCTCATGACCAGTCTTTTCAGTAAAGTCAGCTGCTATCTTTTTTATGTCGCCATAGCCCTTTTCGCATGCTATGACTGCTGATGCGCTGTCAGGGACCATGTTTGCGGCAGTGCCGCCTGTGAGCTTTTTGAGCGCGATGCCTTTTTTATCTGCTTTCGACAGTCTCTTTACCATGTCGAATATCATTATTCCCTTTTCACCGTGAACGAGCGGAAAATCTGAGTCAGGAACTATGGCAAAGTCAGGCATTTTTACCTTTTCCTTGTATTTTGCCATGCCTGAGCTGCCTGTTTCTTCGTCAAGACCGATCACCATGCGTATTTTTTTGTGAGGCTTGTATCCGCAGTCCTTCAGAGCCTTCATAGCATAAAATGCTGACATTGTAGGACCTTTGTCATCGAGCGTTCCGCGGCCGTACATCACGCCGTCGATGACCTCGCCGCCGAATGGGTCGCGTTCCCAGCCGCTTCCCTCAGGAACTACGTCGAGATGGCACAAAACGCCCATCACTCCATCGTCCTCGGCACTTCCGTAGTCCATGTGACCGCCGTAGCCGTCTATGTCTGCGCACTCGAAGCCTTCTCTCTTTCCGAGATCGAGCATATATCTGAATGCTTTGTCTACGCCTTCGCCGAACGGTGCGCCGTCCGCCGGCGCGTCATTTACGCTTTTTATTTTTATAAGCCCTGTAAGGTCACTTAAAAGCTCATCTCTGAGCTCGTCCAGCTTTTTTATATAATCAGGCTGCTCATGAATGTCTTTTGCATGAATATCTCCTGCGGCTCCGCCTGTGCGCGCGCCGGGCGCGCCCTCGTTATGCTGATTCTGCATTGTCACTGTCATTTTCGTCCCCCGTTTTTCCATTTGCCTGTATGGTAACGCCTGAGAGCCATTCATCTCCGAGAAGGTCCCTTACATCACTGAGAGCCTGCTTCGCCCTTGAAAGATGCCCCGACTGAAGGAGCGTCGGGTTAGATTCAAAATCGCTGTCGAGCGGTATTATCCTGTAATCCGAAGAGCCGTTGTATCTGTCTACCCATGTCGGAAGGACTTTTATCGTCTCTGAGAGTATCTCGTCTGTTCCCTTCATGTACTCGACATCTACGTAAGCTATCATGCCCTGCTCCGTGTATCTCCTGTTTGAAATGGATGGCAGCGTTTCCTCACGCTGATTTGATATGAAATTACCCATGCTGTAGAACACAGGAACGTTTCTGCCGTCAGCCGATGTCACCACGTCCACTTTCTGAAGGAGGTGCGGGTGAGAGGCGAAAATAATATCTGCGCCCATGTCTGCGGCGCGCTGCGCCATCGCAAGCTGGTTGCTGTCAGGCTCGCGCTGATACTCGTTGCCCCAGTGGAAATAGCATATCACTATGTCCGCGCCGGCACCGCGCGCATTGTCTATATCCTTCTGTATCTTGTCATAGTCTGTAGCTTCAAGCTCGTGGTAATTAAATGAATTTATAAGCTTCTGCGAATCCTCGCCTATCCTGCTTCCGTTTATAGTAACGCCGCTGTCTCCAGCGCCGGTAGTTTCATATGTATATGCTACGATGCCGATCTTTACACCCTTTACCTCTGTCATGGCGTAAGAGTCCTCGCCGTCGTATCTGCTGCCTACAGTCACAAATCCCTGTGAGCGCAGGACTTCAAGTGTTCTCTGCATTCCGTCGAAGCCCGAATCCATCATGTGGTTATTGCTCGTTATCGCAACGTCGAAGCCTGCTCCGCGCACTGCTGCCGCCAGCGAATCAGGAGCGTTGAACGTCGGATATCCTCTCGGCGTCGTTCCCTGGAATGTCGTTTCCATGTTGCACAGCGCCAGGTCGGCTGTCGATATGTATTTTGTTACGTATTCGTAATTGTCACTGAAATCATATGTTCCCGTTGAAGCGTCGTACGCAGACTTGATGTTTGTCGAATGCGCCATTATGTCGCCTACGCACAGGATGCTCAGGTCTACTGCTTCTTCCTTCTGCGTGCTGTTATTTCCTTTTCCCGTATCCGCGCCCGCGGAGCTGTCGCCGTCGCTTCCGCATGCCGTGAAGCTGATCGCCGCGGCTACTGTAATCACTGCTGCAAGTATTGCCGTGGTGAGCTTTCTGTATCTGAACTTCATCAATTGTTTTCTCTCCCCTTTAAATACAAAAAGGCGGCCTTGCGGCCGCCTATGCCTTATACCGCTTCGATACCGGCAACTTCAGGAACTGCTTCTCTTACGATTCTTTCAACGATGCTCTGAAGAGTGAGCTGTGCGCCAGGGCAGCCGTGGCATGCGCCCTGAAGACGTACTCTTACGATGTTGTCAGGTGTAAGCTCTACGAATTCGATGTCTCCGCCGTCTCTCTGAAGGAAAGGCTTGATCTCTTCAATACTCTTTAAAATGAGTTCTTCCATTTTTATTAGCTCCTTTTGTTTTTAAGATTGCTGTTCAAAATCATACTGATTGTAAATCAAAGGCATATGCCTCGTCAATAAAACTTCATACATTATACAAGATTTATTGCATAAATTTAAGCATCATGCTACGTAATTAATACCACAAATGATGTAATGTAATCATTTTTTGAATGCGGGCAATAAATTTTTTCAGGCTGCGCTGTGCGCCTGTGGGGCCGCCGGGCGGCCGCGAGGATATTTGCCTTTATTAATTATTCATTAATTTATTATTTACAGTGAAGCTTTGTATGCTTTTACGCGCTCTACTGTACGGTCTGCGCCGAGGATCTGCTGTATCTCCCATACGTCAGGCGACTGTGAACGGCCTGTTATCGCGAGTCTGATAACTGTGCTGACATCGCCTACGTGACCCTTGTACTGGTCAGGGTTCTTCTTGAAATCCTTTGGCTTTGCTGCGAAGCCGAGCTCTGTGCCAAGCTCTCTTATCTTATCGAACCATGCGCTCTGGTCGTCGCTGTGGTCGTATGTCGCAAGGTAAGCGTCGAGTATCGCTGCTGCGTCTTCCTTTGAAACATTTGCAGGAAGCTCGCCTTCTATCGTGAAATATTCGTCGAAGAAATACTTGATGAACTCAAATATCTGTGACGCGTATTCGAGATCCTTACGAGGCTTGTTTCCGCTTCTTCCTACGTCGAGTATCTTTTCGATGTATTCCTCGTGACCCTCGAAGAGCGAAAGTATCTCCGGTCTGAACTCGCGCGCCCAGTCCTTCATAAAGATACAGAGCTCTGATGCAGGAATCTTTACGAGTACGTCCTTGCACACGTCGCTGAGCTTCTGCAGGTCGAACAGTGCGCCCGAGTTGCTCATCTTTTCTGCTGTGAACTTAAACTCGTCTATCGGAGCGTCAGGGTTTGCTATGCGCCATTCCTCGAAGTTTGAGTTGAGTATCGTTATGAGATATTCTCTCACGGCAGCCGGATGATATCCGTCTTTTCTGTAATAATCGAGTGAAAGCTCAGGGTCTTTTCTCTTTGAGAGCTTGCGCTTGCTGCCTTCTTCGTCTATCTTCATGAGATGCGCGGTGTGGCAGTATTTTGGAAGCTCAAAGCCGAGAGTTTCGAAAAGCTCTACGTGGATAGGCAGTGATGACAGCCATTCCTCGCCTCTTACTACGTGAGTAGTACGCATGAAGTGGTCGTCTACTGCGTGAGCGAAGTGGTATGTCGGGATGCCTGTAGCCTTGAGGATGACTACGTCCATGTTGTTTGCAGGCATAGTGATCTCGCCTCTTATAACATCGTTTACTGTTATAGTCGGCATGTCCTCAGGCGTAACGTCAGTCGGACCGTTTGACTTCAGACGTATTACGTAAGGCTTGCCTGCCTTTATGTTTTCTTCTATCTGCTCGTAAGTCAGTTTGCGGCCTTTAGCCCACTTGCCGTAGATTCCCGGGTTTTCCTTGAGCTTTTCCTGCTCCGCGCGTATTTCTGAAAGCTCTTCCTCAGTCATGAAGCAAGGATAGGCTCTGCCCTCCTGAACGAGCTTCTTTACGAATGTCTGGTATATCTCAGCGCGCTGGCTCTGATGATACGGACCGTAAGCTCCGATGTCGCCGTCTATAGACGCGCCCTCGTCGAACTTTATGCCGAAATAATCGAGTACATTTATGATAGTTTCTACTGCACCCTCAACGTATCTCTTGTCGTCTGTGTCTTCTATTCTGAGGAAGAATACGCCGCTGCTCTGGTGCGCCAGGCGCTCGTCGGCGAATGCGCTGTAAAGATTTCCCAGGTGTATAAAGCCTGTAGGGCTCGGTGCCATTCTTGTTACCATAGCGCCCTCAGGCAGATCTCTCGACGGGAATATCTTTTCGTATTCCTCAGGAGCTTTTGTTATCTGCGGAAATAATAATTCCGCAAGTTTCATGTTATCCAATGTTTAGGCCTCCATCTTTAAAACATTAATTATTTATATTTTTCTATAAATACAGGCGGGCGGGCATGCAGGTCGCTCCGCTTTTGGGGCGTCTTTTTGAATCAATAAAAATTACAATAAAGTATACTTAATTGATTATCTATAATCATAGTGCCGACGTCACCTTCTGTATATTTTCATTATCTCATCAGTGTATTTTCCGTCATCACCGTAAACGGCGAGCGGTTCTTCGAGCTTCAGCTCACGTCCTGCATTTTTCCTGCATGTTATGAGCATCAGATTCGGCTTTTCGCCCTTTCGAGGGCTTATGAAGCGCAGGAATTTCGGTTCAAGACGGTTTGCGCGGCACGCGCACGCTATGTCTATGATGCGCGACGGTCTGTGTATCATGTAAAGCGCGCCCTTGTCTGCAAGGAGATACGATGCGCATTTTATAAAATCCTCGAGCGACGCTGTAGTTTCGTGGCGCGCTGCGGTGAGGGCGTTTCCGCCGTTTATTATCCCGGCGCCCTGAGCCGTGTACGGCGGGTTGCATGTAACTGCGTCACAGCAGCCCGCCGGCAAATACTTTGCAATATCAAGTATATCTGAATTTATTATTTCGATACGGTCACTGAATCCGTTAATTTCAACGTTGCGCGCCGCCAGCGCCGCAGGTCTTTCCTGCATTTCAATGCCTTTTATTTCCCGCGCATCTGTCAGATCGGCAAGTATTACCGGTATGATGCCATTGTTTGTTCCGAGATCGATGTATTTTCTGTGGCGTCCGGCTGCTGCTGCGTCTGCGAGCAGTACAGCGTCTATGCCGTAGCAGAAATGATCGGTATCCTGCACGAGCTTCAGCCCACCGAAGCCTATTTCATCCAAGCGTTCAGCCATACTGTCAGACCCGCAGGAATTAATCCTTAAGCAGGCTCTTCATATCGTCTGAGAGCGCTGCGATATCTTCGTCATCGTCCTTCTGCTTTTTCTTCTTGCCCTTGTCGAGACGCTTTACTTCTTTCTTTTTGTAGACTGAAATATCAGCGTCAAGACGGTCTTCTCCCGGAGGAGTATTCTTGTCAGGCGGAAGTACGAGACGGACCTTTACCTGCTCGCGCAGAATGTTGTTTTCTACAACTACTCCAATGCCGTCAGGCGTCTTAACTCGCTCGCCTGCATCAGGCAATCCACGCTTAAGGTCTATATATGCTTCATTTTCGTATTTAAGGCAGCACATGAGCCTGCCGCATATTCCCGATATCTTTGTAGGATTGAGTGACAGTCCCTGAACCTTTGCCATTTTTATGGATACCGGGTTAAAATCAGGCAGCCATGTATGGCAACACAGACCCTTTCCGCAGTTTCCTATGCCTCCGAGCATCTTTGCCTCGTCTCTTACGCCTATCTGCCTGAGCTCGATACGCATCTTGAAAACGCTCGCAAGATCCTTTACGAGCTCACGGAAGTCTACGCGTCCGTCAGCGGTAAAGTAAAATATTACTTTTGAATTATCAAATGTAAATTCAACGTCTATAAGCTTCATGTCGAGATCGCGCGCATTTATCTTCTGCTGGCATATGTCGAGCGTGCTCTTCTTTCTCTTCATGTTCTGCTCATGGCGTGAGCGGTCCTTTTCGTCCGCTATCCTTACTACCTTCTTAAGGGGCTGAACGATAGATTTCTCGTTTACACCGCGCGGCGCAGTCATTACCTCGCCGAACTCGAGACCTCTTGCGGTCTCTACGATGACGCATTCACCCTCCTTCAGTTCCAGATCGCCCGGGTCAAAATAGTATACCTTGCCTGCAGGCTTAAATCTTACTCCTGTTACTGTTATCATTAACTTTCTCCTGAATGTCAAATATCATATATTTTACAGCATGGCCCGCGCTGACATTGCGCACGAGGTCCTTCGCAGCTGTCTCCGCACTCTCTATGGCGGCTGCAAGCTGCTCAGCTGTAGCTCTTATTCTGCATTTTTCTATAAGCTCGCTGCTGTCTGTATTAAGTCTCAGACGGCCTGTCGTATCGTAATTCGCTATGAGCGCATCACGATACAGCGTTTCAGCTATAGATATGAACTCCGACGCCGCTTCCTTTGAAGCCGTAAACTCGTTTATCTCGCTCCATATGCTGTACACCGGTCTGCCCATCAGGACTGCTGCGGCTGCAGCTACAGCGTCACGCCTGAATTTATCGTCAGCCTCAGGACTGCGCTCTATGCCGTCTGAAAACATTTTCAACAGCTGGCATCGTGACCTTATCGTCTGTACGAGCGATTCTGAGTTTTCGACTGTCAATATTATCGTTACACCGTCAGGCGGTTCCTCAAGTGTCTTAAGCAGTCTGTTCTGCGCTCTCAACGTCATGCTGTCAGCGTTTGCGACCACCATAAAAAGCCTGTTTCCGGTGTATGATTTCTGCATTGCGCGCGTTATCATACCCTCGACATCGCGATCCTTGACTGATTCGCCCGGCTTTCCTATGCGTATAACATCCTCGCTGTTTCCGTCTGCTACCTTACGGCAGGCTGCGCATGTTCCGCACGCATCTCCGTCATGGCGCTCGCACAGCGCTGCGGTTATAAAAGCATCGGCAAGCCTCTGCGTGTCAGACTCTTTTCCTTCTATTATATAGCCGTGAAACAGCTTGCCCGCGCGTATTGCGAGCTTCAGGCGCTCTATCAGCTTTTCATTCCCTTTTAAATCTGAAATAATTTCCGAAAAAGACATTTTCCCTGACCTCCGCATGGCATATCGAATTATTATAACATTGTATAACTATTTCGTCAAAAAGAAACGGGACGCCGTTTTGTCTCGGCTCCCGTTTCATGTTCTATAACGTAGCGCCAGATGTACCCGCCTCTATAGGCGGCGGGTTCCATTTCCGACTTTCGGTGGCGGGTAATAACCTCCCGCCGAAACCCGGGCGGAGCAGAAGCTCCGCTGGCGCACGCAAGTTTTTATATTCATGCATTACTGCCCGAGCATTTCTCTGAACTCGGCTTCGTCTATGATGGTCGTTCCGAGCTGCTGGGCTTTTGTGAGCTTGCTGCCTGCGGCTTCGCCTGCGAGGAGGTAGTCTGTTTTCTTTGAGACGCTGCCGCTTACCTTGCCGCCGCGTTCTTCTATGAGGGCTGCTGCTGCTTTTCTGTCCATCGAAGGCAGTGTGCCTGTTATTACGAACGTTTTACCTTCAAATATCTGTTCGGCCTGCTCGGCAGGCTCTTCCATTTTCATATTTACGCCTGCTTCTTTAAGGCGGTCGATGATGCGTATGTTCTGCTCATCATCAAAAAATGCTCTTACGGCATCAGCCGTTATGCCGCCTACGTCATCTACATCTGTCAGCTGTTCAGCGGACGCTGATGCAAGCTCGTCTATGCTGGCGAAATGCTTCATTAATGATTTTGCTGCTGCTTTTCCTACATTTGGTATTCCGAAGCCTGTAAGGAGCCTGAACGGCTCGTTTGATTTTGAGCCTTCTATTGCGGCGAGCAGCTTGTCTGTATTTTTTTCCTTGCCTATTATTCCCAGTTCTATCAGTTTATCGCGATGTTCTTCCAGGTAATATATGTCAGAAATGTCATGAATAAACTCCTGCGCTATAAGCTCCCTTATATACACCTCGCCGAAGCCCTTTATATCCATGGCGTCGCGGCCTACGAAATTTATTATGTGACGTTCTATCTGAGCCGGGCATGAGCTTCCGGTACACTTCATGTCTGCCGTGTCCTCATCGCGTACTACGAGCGCTCCGCACACAGGGCAGCGGTCAGGTATCTCAAATCTTACAGTTCCCGGCTGGCGCTTTTCCTTTACGACTGACTTTACTTTTGGGATTATCTCGCCTGATTTATATACGCAGACAGTATCGCCTATCCCTATATCAAGGTCATCGATGTAATCCTGATTGTGGAGCGTCGCGCGCGTTACTGTCGTTCCGCAGAGGCGGACCGGGTCAAATACTGCTGTCGGCGTTACTCTGCCGGTGCGCCCTACAGAAAGCTCTATGTCGCGCACTACAGTTTCTTTTTCTTCAGGCGGGTACTTATATGCTACGAGCCAGCCGCCGTTTTTAGCCGTATCCGGACATTTTTTTCTGTCCTCGAGGTCATTGAGCTTTACTACCGCTCCGTCGATATCATACGCAAGGTCGCCGCGCATCGCGCCTATTTTTTCTATTGCTTCCCACACCTCGTCTGCAGTCCTGCACACGAAATAATGCTCTATTACCTTGACCCCGTTTGTCTTCAGGAAATCATACACCTCTTCATGAGTGGCGAATTCACGGCCTCTCACATCCTGCAGGTTGAATACGAACATTGAGAGCCCTCGCTCTGCAGTAATGGACGGGTCAAGCTGACGCAGCGTCCCCGCTGCACAGTTTCTCGGATTTGCAAACAGTTTTTTTCCAAGTATTTCCTGGCGTTCGTTCACCTTATCAAACGCGGCGTTTTCCATATATACCTCGCCGCGTATCTCCAGATATTCAAGCTTGTCTTTAAGAGACCGGACTACATCGCCTATTGCTCTGGCGTTCTCTGTAACGTCCTCACCCTCTATCCGCCCATCACCGCGCGTTATTGCAGTTACGAGCTCGCCGTTCTCGTAGCGCAAAGCCATTGAAAGGCCGTCTATCTTTGTCTCGACTATGAACTCAGTATCATCGCCGAGCTTTTCTTTCATGTCATTTACAAATTTGTCAACATCTTCTCTTGAAAATACGTCCTGTATCGACAGCATAGGAACTCTGTGGCGGACCATTACGCCTGCAGTCCTTTTTGCCTTTCCGCCTACTCTTTTTGTAGGGGAATCAGAGTCGGCAAGCTCAGGATGTTCCTTTTCAAGAGCTCGCAGCTCAAGCGAGAGCTGGTCGAATTCATAGTCTGTGAGCTCAGGCGAGTCCTGATTGAAATACAGGTCGTTATGCTTTTCAAGCAGCGCCTCGAGCTCTTTCATTCTTTCTTTTACATTTTTTGTATCCATTAAATCCACCTGAATTAAATTCTCGTCAGCGGAGCGACGCTCAGAGACAGCTTTTTCATTCCTTCCGTATCGAACGCTATAGTCGCAACATCGCCTTTTATCGTTATTATCATTCCCTCACCGAATTTCGGATGACTCACGCGGTCGCCTTTTGAAAGGTCGGCCTTTGATGCAGCTGACGCGTTTTTTATAGTTGCAGTATTCTGCTTTATATATTTAAGCTGGTCAAAAGGTCTGTTTGACGTTCCGTACTGCGGGCGTGAGCCCGCGCGGCCGGCTCCTGAATTTCCTGTGAGCGAGCCCGGCAGCCTGCCGTTATTGCTCACGACACCGCCGCGTCCGTTCTGACCGAAAGCGCCGTCAGACGCTTTTTCCTGATAGCTCCTGAAGCCGAGTCCGTCTGACTCCTCATCAAACAGCTCTTTATCGAGCTCCTTGAGGAACGTCGATTCGCGTGTGTATTCAGTCCGGCCGTATATCATACGCGCTACAGCGCTCGTCAGGAAGAGCTGTTCTTTTGCTCGCGTTATACCTACATAGCAAAGACGGCGTTCTTCCTCCATTCCGTCCATAGTATCGAGTGCTCTGTGGCCCGGAAAAAGTCCGTCTTCCATGCCCGGCATAAATACTACAGGGAATTCAAGACCCTTCGCGCTGTGCAGCGTCATAAACACTACTGCGTTTTCATCAGGCTGATGGTTGTCTACGTCTGCTACGAGTGCTACCTGTTCGAGGAACTCAGCAAGCGTTATCTGAGGATTCTCGTCCTCTGCATCGAACATTACTGATTTGAATTCCAGAAGGTTCTCTACTCTTCCCTCTGCTTCTATAGCGCCCTCAGAATGCTCATTTACTATAGTTTCGAGCACATTGAGGTATCCGCTGTCAACGAGTAAGCGGTCGTAAATATCGCTGACGCGCAGCTCGTCCTGCTGGGCGTGGACTGACGCTATGAGATCTATAAAATCATGCAGAGCTGCTGCGACCTTTGATGAAAGCCCGTCTACGACCTCGTCATCGCACAGGAGTTCAAAAAGGCTCGCGTCACGCCGGTCTGCGAGTATCTGCAGCTTTTCTATCGTTTTGGCGCCGACGCCGCGCTTCGGTTCATTTACTACACGCATGAAGGCCAGGTCGTCTGCAGGATTCAGAACGAGGCGCATGTACGCCATCATGTCTTTTATTTCCTTGCGGTCGTAGAACTTTGTTCCTCCGAGGACGCGATACGGGATATTATATCCCATAAACGCCTCTTCAAAACTTCTTGACTGAGCATTCGTCCTGTACAGAACTGCAAAATCAGAATATTTACGTTCGCCGGTCATAAGGCGGTCTACCTGCTCCGCTACATAAGCAGCTTCTTCCTTTTCGTTGCGCAGGCGCTTGTACATCAGCTTGCTGCCGTCCTCCTGCGTAGTCCAGAGCTTCTTGTCCTTGCGGCCTTTGTTGTTTTTAATAACAGAATGAGCAGCCTTCAGGATATTCCCTTTTGAACGGTAATTCTGCTCCAGCTTTACGACCTTAGTTCCCGGAAAATCCTTTTCAAATGAAAGTATATTTCTGATATCCGCGCCGCGCCACTGATATATGCACTGGTCATCATCGCCTACAACGCAGATATTTCTGTTTTTCTCGGCGAGCATCTTTATGAATTTATACTGCATGTAGTTCGTATCCTGATACTCGTCTACCATTATGTATCTGAAACGGTCGCGGTACTTTTCAAGCACTTCAGGATTTTTCTCAAACAGCTCAACAGTACGCCATATGAGATCATCAAAATCCATAGCGCTGTTTTTCTTTAGCGTCCTTTCGTATTCCATGTAGAGCTTTCCTATTATCTGCTCAGGATATGTTCCCGCTTCAATGGCGAACTGACGCGCTTCCATTCCCTTTTCCTTAGCATCGCTTATCGCGCTGAGCACAGAAACAGGCTTGAACTGTTTTTCGTCTACATTCTGAGCCTTTATCGCAGCTCTTATTACTGCCTTCTGATCGACCGGGTCATATATGGTAAAGTCTTTCGAATATCCGAGCAGGTCTGCGTGCATGCGCAGTATCCTGAGACACGCTGAGTGGAACGTCATTATCCACATATTTATACCGCTGCCGACAAGACTTTCTACTCTTTCACGCATTTCCTTCGCTGCTTTGTTTGTAAACGTTACAGCGAGTATTTCCCAGGGAGATATTCCCTTTTCACGTATCATATATGCTATACGGCGCGTCATCGTGCTCGTCTTTCCGCTTCCTGCGCCTGCAAGAACAAGAAGCGGGCCATCTACATACATGGCCGCTTCTCTCTGTTTATCATTCAGATTTTCCAGATATTCCATTATTCTCCTATCTTCTCCCGTATCATTTTTATTTCTGCCTCATATCCGTCAAGCTCGTTCGGAGTTTCAAGATTAAAAGGCAGTCCTGCGAGCCTGTCATTTCCGACTATTGCTGCTATCGCGTCAAGGCCTATGCTGCCCTCGCCTATTTTAGCGTGTCTGTCCTTGTGGCAGCCAAGGTCGTTCATATTGTCGTTTACATGAACACCGCCGACTCTTTCAAGTCCTACTATGCGGTCTATTTCATCGAGCACGCCTTCGAGGTCGTTTACTATATCATAACCTGCGGAATGCATGTGGCACGTGTCTATTACTATACCCATGCGGTTGTTGTGCTTAACTCCCTGTATTATCTGCGCCAGCTCCTCAAATGACCTGCCTATTTCGGAGCCCTTTCCTGCCATGCCCTCAAGCAGCACCATAGGACCGTCATCATCTGTCACTGCTTCGTTGAGCGCGTCTACTATGAATCCTATACCCTGCTCAACACCCTGACCTACGTGGCTGCCGGGATGAAACAGGAATCTCGCGTCGGGGAGATATTTCATTCTTTCAATGTCTTCCTTAAGTATTCCGCGCGCAAATGTTCTGATATCCTCTTTATCTGAGCAGAGGTTCATCGTGTACGGAGCATGCGCGAGCAGCGGTCCGAATTCGTATTCCTTCATTATATCTGCAAGCTTTGCTATATCCTTTTCATCTATGGCCTTTGCGTTGCCTCCGCGCGGGTTGCGCGTAAAGAACTGGAATGTATTGGCTCCTATGGAAACGGCCTCGCGGGCAGCCCTTGCATACCCTTTTGATATCGATAAATGACATCCTAAATATATCTTTTTCAAAATTTTACCTCTTCATTTATTATTTTACCCAAATTCCTCCGCCCAGGAATTCACACATTATCGAATTATTCGAAATATCACTCGTATCGGTCATAGAGCGTACACAACGGAGCATCCTCAGCAGACGCTGCGCTTCAAGGTACTGAGGCTCATCGCGCTTTATATCCTTCAGGCTGTCCTCTACGAGCGGCTTCAGCACTGCAAGCTCATAGAGCAGCGCGGAGTTGAATACCGTGTCAGCCTCGCCGTTGTACGGGAATATATTCTTTATTTCTCCACGCCTTACATCAGGCCAGCCCGTTATAGTCTCACGTGCAGTTTTATTCCTTGACCTCATGTCACGCGCCATGCGGCGTATGAAGCGTATATCAGTCAGAGGTATCCTGTTGTTGTCGTCTATATTAAGTGTTGTCAGCGGACTGATATATATTCTGTATTTTTCGCTGTCATCTATATGATATGTAAGGCGGCGGTTGAGCGCATGTATGCCTTCTATTACGATAGGCTGGTCTGATTCCGCCTTCGTGATGCGCGTACCGTAACGCTTGCTTCCCGTAATAAAGTCGAATACAGGCATATCAACAGTTTCGCCCGCCAGCAGGGCATTCATCTGATCATTAAAAAGTTCAACATCTACTGCTTCCAGGTCTTCAAAATTATACTTTCCGTTCTCATCGCGCGGCGCCTGACCTTTTTCTACAAAATAATCATCAGTTCCCATATAAAGCGGCCGCATGCCGTTTACACGCAGCTGTATGCACAGACGCTGCGCAAACGTCGTCTTTCCTGATGATGACGGGCCTGCTATAAGTATTATGCGCTTTTTCTTTTTTACTATTTCATCAGCTATCATGGCTATCTTTTTCTCATGCATAGCTTCGTTTATCAGGACAAATTCATGCCATTCACCGTTCTGCAGCTTTCTGTTCAGATCAGCTATCGTCCTTACATTTACATAGCTCTGCCATTTAGAGATATTCTTGAGCGCTTTGTACAGATTTCTGTCATTTCTGTAATCGAGAAGCCTCTGCGGGCTCTCTGCATGCGGAACGCGTATTATGAGATTCCCCTCATAAGGTACGAGATCGAATATTTTCAGCTGTCCCGATGATTCGAGGAGCGGGTCATAAAATACTGCAGTAAAATCTCCGCATGCATATTCAAATATTTCTTCCGCCTCACAGCCTCTGAGAAATTCTATCTGCTCCGGAGTGAGATTTTTCAATGTATCCAGGTATATGTCGCCCTGCTCCCCGTAATGCTCTTTTATCGCTGCAGTATCGTCTGTCAGCCTTTCCAGCGTAGTTACCTTTTCTACAGCTTCGGCTGCTTCAAGTATTTCCGACTGCCTTACTATACGCTTTGTAAATGTTCTGTTTTCAGCTACGATCTCCTTCATGCGCTGTTCTATGCGCCATACAAGACCTGCCGCCGACGTTGTATCCGATGGTGTTTTCATCTTTACGAAGAGTCCGCCGTTAAGCGGGTATTTCAGCGAAACATGCGCTCCCGGTATCACATCGTCAAGAGCAATAAGAAACAGAAAATATATGCTGCGCTGGTATATCAGGCGCGCCAGGCGCGCTCTCAGATCGAGCAGTTTAACCGTGCATGACCTTGTTAAAACGAAGCTTAGATCTCTGCCTACACCGTTTACCACTGCAAATACAGGTTCAGATCCATCAGCACCATCATAGTACTTTTCAGCAAGCTCATAGAGCGATATCTGTTTTTCTTCATAAACGACTTTTGTTTCTGCCCGATCACTTTCAGCATCCTGCGGTATCAGCTCTATCCTTATCATTTCATCTGTATTTTTTGTATTTAAATTTTCTGTATTATTTACAATGTTCGTCACAGCAAGGCACCTCACTTTCATCTGCATCACGCCACCCGAAGTCCGGATCCGTTCCCAAAGTTTAAAGCAGAGAACACTGCCTGCAGGCAGACGAAGACATCAGGTGTTTAATTATCGATTATATCATGAATACGATCAGTTTTGGACTACAAAAAGAATGCCGCAGCATCTGCACCCGTTCAGGGCGCGAAACTGCGGCAGTCTCAAGGAGTAACTTTTCAGCGCACAATATGCGCAGCTGTATTGGGATTTGATACCTTTTTAATTAATAGAATTAGATTTTTTTAATTAACCGGAATTTTTTCAGGATATGGCCTCCGCCGACGGGGACCGGCGCGGCTTATCCTTCATTTTCTTTTGCAATACATTAATGTGAAATGTTATTATTTCATTTTTTTAGATACTTGTAATTATTCAACCACCATCAGACAGTTTTCAGTCAGGAAGCTGCGACTTCCTCTTCGACATCCGTATCATCCGCGCCGTCAAACGTGCTTACAGGAAGGCCGGCTATAGCTGCCTCGAGCAGATCCTTGAGTTCAAGAGCCTCTTCCTCCGTAAAGGTAACACCTCTGCGCATCCTTCCGTGGTCAGGACTCCATTCTCTGATATCGAACTTCGGCGCGTTGCCGTTCCAGCTGACTCTGTTGAGTTCCTTTCTCCATCCCGTGGACGATTCAGACAGGACTCCGTAGCTGTCTGTGATCTCATAAGAAAAATCGTCCCTCTGTCCGCTGTCACTTCCGTAATTGTTGTAGCCTCTGCGGTCTCTTTCATTGTTACTTCTGTTGTAGCGTCCATTGCCGTTGCCGTTGCCGGCATAATTGCTGTTTACTACAGGCATTTTTTCATCTCCTTTCTTAAAATACCCTTTTAGAATTTACCGACATCTGTCGGTGGTTACAGTATATTACAGTTAATATATACCTGTCAATATTTTTCTGTAAGTTTATGTAAAAATATTTTCTGTATTGTTTTTCTGACGATTTACAATTACAATCATACCTGTAGGGGTTCGGATATGACTTTCAGTATGATCTGAACATTTAAAGCAAAAAGGAGAATCTTGGTATGTACAAAGTAGGAATAATCACATCAAGCGATAAAGGCTCACAGGGACTCAGAGAGGACAAGGGCGGCCCGACTATCCAGGCTATAGTTGAAAAATTTTCAGATAATTTTGAAGTAGCGAAATACGTTATCCTGCCGGATGAGCAGGACCAGCTGGCAGCTGAAATGATGCAGATGGCTGACAACGACGGCATCGACCTCATCGTAACTACAGGCGGCACAGGATTTTCAAAGCGTGACGTAACACCTGAGGCTACTCTTTCAGTTATCACGCGCCGTACACCCGGCATCCCTGAAGCTATGAGGAATATAAGCTTCCAAATAACGATGCGCGCAATGCTCTCACGCGCTGAAGCCGGCATCAGAAACGACACTCTCATCGTCAACCTTCCTGGCAGTCCGAAGGCCATTGAAGAAGTGCTCGAGCCGATAATGTCTTCACTGAAGCACGGTCTTGATATACTTCAGGGCAAGGACGCTGAATGCGCTCGTAAATAACTGCCTTTAATAAATAACGAAATAAATGCATAACGCGTTGGCGCCGCCCGGCGGCGTAACAGCTTACGCAGGAAAAAGGAGTAAAGCTCATGCCACCTGAAATATTTCAGGAAACATGGGGCAAACTTAACGAAGCCTGCTACTCTCAGCGCATACTACACTGCACAGTCGCTGTTGATCCTGTTAATTATTTTTTCTGCTATCTTTATGCCGTCTACAGCGGCCGACATGATGCCGCCTGCATAGCCTGCTCCCTCGCCTCCCGGATATATGCCGCGCGTGTTTACGCTTTGCATCGTTTCCCGGTCGCGCGGTATGCGTACAGGTGACGAGCTTCTTGTTTCTACACCTGTCATTACCGCTGTATCCATGTCAAAGCCCTTGAGCTTTGAAGCCATACGCGGAAGCGCTTCTCGCATCGCGTCCGTTACGAACTTAGGCAGGCAATTTGTCAAGTCTGTGTAGCGGACGCCCGGTCTGTATGTCGGATGTACATGCGTGCATGATGCGTCCGGCGCTTTTCCTTTCAGAAAATCTGCCAGAGTCTGTGCAGGTGCGATGTGTCCGCCTCCGCCCAGCTCATATGCCGCTCTTTCAAGCTTTTCCTGAAAATCTATACCAGCAAGCGGCTTATCCGGGTCATCAGCTCCGCAGTCCTCAGGACGGACATCTACGAGCAGTGCGCTGTTTGCGTTTTCTCCGTCACGTGCAAAATAGCTCATTCCATTTGTTACTACTCCGCCTTCTTCAGATGAGGCTCCGACTACTACACCGCCCGGACACATGCAGAACGTGTAAACACCGCGCCCGTCTGCACAATGATGTGAGAGCTTGTATGCTGCTGCTCCGAGACGGCCTTCCGTATCGTTTGCTCCGACTCCGTACTGAGATTCGTTTATCATTATCTGAGGGTGCTCTATGCGCGCTCCGACTGAAAATGGCTTTGGTTCCATATGAACGCCGTTTGCATGGAGCATACTGAACGTGTCGCGCGAACTGTTGCCTATCGCAAATACTGCGGTTTTACAGGTCAAACGTTCTGTCTCTCCGGTATTTTCATTTTTAATTATCAATGCTGATAATTTTTTATCTGCTTCAGCGCCGGGCGCTGCCGTATCATTTACATTGCTGAGCTCTATTCCGGTTACACGTGATTCAAATCGTATCTCGCCCCCGAGTGAAATTATTTTCTCACGAATGCTTTTAACGACCTCACGCAGCACATCTGTGCCTATATGGGGCATCTGCTCATATGCTATCGACGCGTCTGCTCCTGCTTCTATAAACTCGCTGTTTACCTTTGCGATACGCACGTCCTTTATACCGGTCGTCAGCTTTCCGTCGGAAAACGTTCCTGCGCCGCCCTCGCCGAACTGGACGTTAGATGTTGTATCAAGCTCACCTGTTTCCCAGAAATGCTCTACATCGCGCGTCCTTTCGTCTACTCTGCGGCCGCGTTCAAGTACGAGCGGCCGTGCTCCCGCTTCAGCGAGTATGAGCGCTGCAAACATGCCGCACGGACCGAAACCTACTATAACAGGACGCTCCCCGACAGAAGGCGCTGCCTTCAGCAAAGGTATGTCGTACGATGTATCAGGCGCCTGCGTCAGATTTACACCTTTCATTTTTGCAGCCTTCGCCAGAAGCGACTGCTCATTTTCGGTCTCAAAGTCTACAGTATATATGAACTTTATATCAGGCTTTTTGCGCGCGTCTACAGACTCCTTTACTATACGCCAGCTTTTCAGGTCGAGCTCCTTTATTCTGAGCGCCTTTCCTATGTGCATCGGAAGTCTGTCAACAGGCTCATTTATATTAAGCTTTATCTGTGATATCCTTAACATTTTATATTTTAAGACCTTTCTGATTCAATATGGCGCGCTGATGCTGCACGTCCTGCCGCTGTTCCTGAGCTCCACGCCCACTGCAGATTATACCCCCCGCAGCGTCCGTCAAAATCAAGCACCTCACCGCAGAAAAACAGTCCCTTCTCCAGCTTTGACTCAAATGTCGGCTCAGCGCCGCATGCAGCTACCTCATCGAGCCTTACTCCGCCGGCAGTTACCTGAGCATCGTCCCAACCCTTTGTCGAAGCAACACTGACCTTCAGGCGCTTTATTATATAAGCAGCTCTTGTAGCGCTCTTCGCCGGATCCTCCGGTATCCACGCTATATCTGCGAGTACTCCCGCGAGCTTTGAATTTACGATACCTGACAGAGCCTGTGCAATGTCATCGCGATCGACTGCACTAATACTTTTTCCATTGGCTGCGAGCGCCACGCGCACAAGATCAGCAAGAGTTTCCTTATCATGCTCCGGCGCAAAGTCTATACTTATTGTATATTTTTTATTTTCAGAACAGCTTTCTTTTAACGCGGCTGCACCCGCGGATGCTCCGGCGGTGACGCCGGCAGTTATGATGCCCTTATTATTTCTGCTTTTATTTTTCTTATTTTTGACCGGTCGCGGAGCATCCATATGCCTTGTCAGATCAAATACGCATATTCCTGACACGCCTGTACCTGTGAACTGTACTTCGCCCGACTCTCCGGCGATAACGTTCCCATCAAGTTCAAGTGTTACTGAAGCTTTGGCGCGTGCGCCCTTGAGTTCTTTCATAAAATCATCGTCTGATTCTACAGCAACGAGCGCCGGGCGCGGAGGTGTCAGAGTATGACCAAATGCCTTTGCAAAGCCGTACCCGTCGCCCGTGCTCCCGAACTTAAGTCCTGCTCTGCCTCCTGTAGCTATGATGACAGTCTTTGCTGTAAATGATGCTCCCGAATCACAGGTAATGTTGAATGCATCGTTGCGCTCATTTTCTGCACCAAAGCTGCCTTTAAGACCGCTGACCTCCGCGACTCTGTCGCCGAGGTAAAAAACGGCCCCCGCACGCCTGACGGCCCGTTCCAGCACCCCGACGAGCGACGCTGCCTGCCCCGAATACGGATAGCAGCGACCCTCGTCCTCCGCGCGGCACATCATCCCCAGCCGCGCAAACAGCGCGATACTCTCCTGCGCGCCCTCAGCATTCAAATTAGTAAAATTGCAGCGCCCATTACCTGTTGCGTACAGCTTTTTCCCCGCCTTATCATTACCATCGATAAGCACGACAGACGCCCCATTCTCAGCCGCCGCAAGAGCGGCCGCCATCCCTGAAGCCCCTGCCCCGACAACAGCCACATCATATATAACATTTCCTGTTACGGAATTATTTACTTTCATTTTCAGATTTTTCCTCCGCCTCTTCCCTGAGTCTCGTCGCAAGCTCGCCTATACGCATAAATCGATGATTTACACCGCTCTTGCTCACAGGCGGCTCTGTCAGCTCCGCCAGCTCCTTCAGCGGCAGATCCGGGTGCGCAAGCCTGAGCTCCGCCACATCGCGCAGCTTCACCGGCAGACTTCCAAGTCCTACCTTAGATTCTATAAGCTTTATATCCTCGACCTGACGGCTCGCCGCATCTATGGACTTGTCCATGTTGGCGTTCTCACAGTTTACTATCCTGTTCGCCTTGTTTCTCATGTCCTTTACGATACGAATATTTTCAAATTCAAGCAGTTGTCCATGAGCGCCTATTATATTCATAAAATCGATTATACGCTCACTTTCCTTTATATAAACGACCCAGCTGCCCTTACGTTCAGTCATCTTAGCGTTCAGGCTGAAATAATTCATCAGCTTCTTAAGATCGTTGCCTATATGCTCATTGCGACACACTATCTCAAGATGATATCCGCGCTCAGGATGATTAACAGAGCCCGCCGCCATAAACACACCCCTCAGATAAGAACGCTTGCAGCACTTTTTCCTTATAATGTCAGACGGAATCCCCTCCACAAGGACATTGCTGCCCTCCTGTACAGTCATAAGTCCGACCTCGCGCAGCATCTGCTCGCCGACATTTCCGTCATCGAACGTCAGCCTGTAGCTCTTTCGCCTGCGCAGCGTCATTCCCTGTATTATGTCAAGGCTCGTACTCGTATCAAAATAATTCTGAAGCATTTTCTTCAGCAGCCTGGCTGCTGCAGGGTCTTCCGTCGTCAGCGACACATTCATTCGTCCGCCGCCCATCAGATGTATAGTACCGTTCATCCTGGCAAAACCCGCTATCTCCGCCAGCATACAGCACTTCTTTTCAGGGATTATAAGCGCAAGCTCCTTTTTAGTATCAGATGAAAAAGACATTTCTTCCTCCGCATCCATTATCAAATAATTAATACATAAATCGTCACATATCAGTCGTTCGCGCCGCGCTCGGCACACCCGACAAAAAACGTAAAAAACGCCGCATAAAAAAGACATATCGGCGCATCATAATATCGTGACCGCCCAAGAGTCACATAAATGTACAATTACATGTACAACAGTACAAACAGAAAGGTACGGTAAACATTATGAAGACTTCAACAAATGTAAAGTGCAACGTAGATGAATGCACGTACAACGAATCAGACCACTGCACAGCTGAATCCATCAAGGTAGCCAGCCAGGCAGGCATCCTCTCATGCTGTTCTGAAGCATCAGAAACAGAATGTTCAACATTTAAAAAGAAATAATAAATAAGCTGAAAACATGCGCGGCCTCGCGGCCGCATAACGCGGCGGGCGTACCGCCCGCCGCTCCTACATAAACATCACGCCCCATGAAACACAGTCATGATAATATTACTTATCCTTCCCGCATCATGATGTATACATCCATCGTCAACAGCGATCATATTACTTTCTATAAGTACTACTCCCATATCATTCAGACGAACCCTGTCTGCATCAGCAGCCAGCATCTGCCTGCTTCGCCACTCACCCTCTGCATAAGGCTTCAGTTCTGCTTCCGAACATATATGATTATTCACGAGCATATATTCCATAACTCCCCTGCCAAGGTATTTTTCTACAGCTAAAGCAAAATCTGACACAGTATAATCATCAGTCTCACCGGGCTGAGTCATTACATTGCATATAAGCATCTTCATTCCGCCCGCGCTGCGTATGGCGCTGTTTATCCCGCGCACCAGCAGATTAGGTATTATACTGCTGTAAAGACTTCCCGGCCCCAGTATTATTATGTCAGCTGCAAGTATAGCTTCAGTCGCCCTCGGAAGCGCATCGACGTCAGGAGGATCCAGGAACACGTAATCTATCGGGCTGCCCTGCCTCTTGACCTCATCAGGTATATGCGACTCGCCGCGCACGGTATTGCCGTTCCGCAGCATGGCGCACAGCGTCACATCGGCCGTAGTGACCGGGAGCACGTGTCCCTTTATCCTGAGTATGTCATGCAGCTTTTCGACTGCCATCTCAAAATCACCGTATATATCGGCAAGCGCCGCAATAAACAGATTCCCCATATTCTGTCCTGCAAGCCTGCCCTCTCTGAAACGGTACTGAAGCAGCTCTTCCATTATATCCTCTTCATCCGCAAGGGCGAGTATGCAGTTTCGCAGATCGCCCGGAGGAAGTATCCCGTAATCATCGCGGAGCATGCCTGAACCTCCGCCGTCATCAGCTACCGTCACTATTGCAGAAATATTTCTGCTGACCTTTTTCAAACCCCTCAATATTACAGAAAGCCCTGTACCGCCGCCTATAACGACGATCTTCGGTCCGCCCTCCGCAATTTTCTTTTTTATATACATCAAACATCTCCTCTGTCACAGCTGTCTGTGCCGCACAAATCTTATCAAGCAGCTTAAGCTGCCGCTCAATACACAACATATAACGTCCAGTCGCCGGCACCGGCATATGCCGCAGCAGTTTATCTTTTCATTACATCACGATGTACTGTAGTAACATGTTTACCATGCTCCCGCAGTATATCTGAAATTTCATTCGCCATCGCTACAGAACGGTGCTGCCCGCCCGTACAGCCAAACGCGATAAGCAGATTCATTTTTCCCTGCTTCATGTAATAAGGAATAAGATATTCGATAAGTTCAGTAGTTTTCTTTATAAACTCCTGTGTTTCCTCAAATTTCATTACATATTCGCGCACTTTATTGTTATTTCCCGTAAGCTCGCGCATGCTCCTGAGATAATAAGGATTAGGTATGAATCTGGCATCAAACACCAAGTCTGCATCCATCGACATTCCGTGTTTATATCCGAACGACTGAACTGTTATCTTAAATGAGTCCCTGCCGTCCTCGCTGTCTGAAAGCATCTTGAGAAGCTTGTTCTGCAGCTCCATCGGCTTCAGGTTAGTCGTGTCTATTATATAATCAGCGTTATCCCTTATATTCTTGAGCAGCTTCTTCTCTTTCTGAATAGCATCAGAGTTTGTACCCCCGTCACTGAGCGGATGGACTCTGCGCGTCTCTTTAAAGCGCCTTACCAGTGCTTCATCAGTCGCCTCAAGGAAAAGTACCTTAAAGTCCTTCGAATCCTTACGAAGCTCATCGAGCGTCCTTTCAAGATCCTTAAAGAACGCCCTTCCGCGTATATCTATAACGAAAGCTGCTTTTTCCAAATTTATCCTGTTTTGTGCTTCAAGCGTCATAAATGACTCAAGCAGCGCAGGCGGCATATTGTCAATGCAGTAATATCCCATATCCTCAAGATAATTCATCGCATTGCTCTTACCTGCTCCCGAAAGTCCCGTAACTATCAGTACCTGCATTTTTTCTCCTTTGTCTTCCTGTTTTCCTTTTCCCTTAATTCAATAACATTTTAATCTTCAACAAGATTCACGACCCGTCCCGGGTCAAGTCCGGCTTCAAGCATTCTTGAAACAGCAGGCCCGCACAGCCCGACCTTTTCAGAAAGATGCGCATCGCTGCCCATTATGAATCTTACATCATAAGCAGCCGCCTTCTTTATCTCATTGACTGTAAGCTGCCTGTGCCTGCTGCTTATCTCGAGGTAAGTACCCGTTTCCTCGCACGCCCTGAAAACAGCGTCGAGGTCTACCTTACCCTTATCCCCCGGATGCGTCAGCGTCGTTATCTTATTTGACTTTATAGCAGTCACAACAAGCTCTGTGTTCTTCTTAACAAGAGCCGCCGAGTAACGCCCCGTCTTTGACGCTATGAGATTTCGTGCATGCAGCCAAAGCGATACTATGGGATTCTCGCCAAGAGTTCCGAAGTGGTATCCCGCGATCACAAAATCATAAAGCGCAAACTCATCCGGTCTAACATCGAGATTCCCCGATGGATTTATAACATTAGCTTCAACAGACATGTATATCTTTATGTCGTCATATTTTTTATTCAGCGCGTCTATCTCTGCGCGCATCTTAGGCACATCCTTACGCTTAAACCCGTATCCGAAATGCCCCGGTCCATGATCGGTTATCGCTATAGATTCAAGCCCCTTGCGTCTCGCTTCAAGGACGTTTTCCTCTATAGTGCCCTTACCGTGCGAATATACCGTATGGGTGTGCCAGTCGTATTTTAATCTGTATCCCATTTTAATATCTTCCGTCCTTCGAACTGCTGTCCTATCCTATTATGCGTACCTCAGTCTCGAGCTCCACACCGAATTCTTCCATAACTCTCATCTGAACGAGCTTTATAAGGTCAAGGATATCCTGCGCAGATGCTCCGCCTTTATCAACTATGAATCCCGCATGCTTCTGCGATACGAGGGCTCCGCCCACAGACATTCCCTGACATCCTGCATCCTGTATGAGCTTTCCTGCAAAATATCCCTCAGGGCGCTTGAACGTGCTCCCTGCGCTCGGAAAATTAAGCGGCTGCTTTTCGACACGCTTACGATTCAGCGCCTTCATCTTTTCATTTATTTCATTGATATCGCCGTGCTCCAGCTTCATCTCAGCGCTTACTATTATGCCGCCGTTCTCATAAAAAGCACTGTGTCTGTAACCGAAATCAAGCTCATCAGCGTTAAAAAATCTTATGCTCCCGTCCGGCATGAGCGCGTCAACACCTGTAATGACCTGCGAAAGCTCTCCTCCGTATGCGCCCGCGTTCATAAATACGCCGCCCCCAATGCTCCCAGGTATGCCGGAAGCAAATTCAAGTCCCGTAAGCGACTCACGCGCAGCCACGCGCGCTACCTCACCGAGCATCGCTCCGGCACCGGCCTTTACGATACATGCATCGGCATCAACATCAACGCTGCTCATACCATCGCCGATAATTATCACGACTCCTCTGAAGCCGCTGTCCTTCACAAGTACATTAGAGCCGTTACCAAGCACTACATAAGGCGCGCCCTCACTGCGGACGATATCCATAACAGTGCGCAGCTCATCGACAGAACCCGGCTCAACAAGTACATCAGCCGGTCCGCCCACCTTAAAGGTAGTATATCCGCTGAGCGCTTCATCACGTTTCACGACAGCAGCCGCGCCGCTCAGCTTTTCATATATATCATCAATGTTCAAAACACCGACCTCCGTTCAAAATATTTTTACCTATCATATTATTATATTCGTTTTCACTCAATAAGTAAACGAATAAAGAAAAACGCGGCTGCCGTACCATTCTCAGATACAGCATCCGCGCATTATATATTATGAACACAGGACGCCTGTTGTTGCCTGCGAAATATACGGAACGCTTGAAGCCCTGCCCGTATCTCTGATACGGCGCGCAGGTCTCATACAGAAATTGCGCATTTTACGCAGCTTCAGCTGCAGTGTAAAATGCGACAGCGTAGTTCACGAAGTGAACGTAGGAAGGCAGCATAGCTGCCTGTTGCGCGGCTTTAGCCGCAGTGCAATTTTTCAGTTCGTGTACAGGGAACTTCAACTACGCTTATCCGTATATTCTCCGGCAGTATATAGCGTCTTTTCTAATTTTATAAGTTTTTAATTATTAATATTATACACTAAATTTCCGCAAGATAAGCCTTCGCGTCCTCAAGCATCTTTTCAACGCTCTTAAATGAGGTAGAACCTTCAGACTTCTTAGCCTTTACGCAAGCTCTGAGGTCGATATTCTCGTAGATATCTGGTCCGAACTCAGGCGAGAAATCCTGAAGCTGCTCGAGAGTAAGGTCTTCTATAGCCCTGCCATGCTCGATACAATAAAGCACGATCTCTCCTATTATTGCGTGGCATTCTCTGAAAGGCACGCCCTTTGAAACGAGGTAATCAGCTGCGTCAGTCGCGTTCATATAACCGCTCTTAGCAGCCTCCTCCATCCTGTCAGTCTTTATAGTAACAGTGTCGAGCATATCAGAAAATATGTTTATGCACGCAGAAAGCGTCTCAGAAGCGTCAAATACAGGCGGCTTGTCCTCCTGCATATCCTTATTATAAGCAAGCGGCAGACCCTTCATAATAGTAAACAGAGTGATCATGTCGCCGTAAACGCGGCCCGTCTTGCCCCTTATAAGCTCCGCCATATCAGGATTCTTCTTCTGAGGCATGATGCTTGAGCCGGTGCTGTAAGCATCGTCTATCTCGATAAATCCGAACTCAGTGCTGCTCCACAGTATGAATTCCTCGCAGAAGCGGCTGAGGTGCATCATGCATATAGAAGCATCGCTCAGGAACTCAAGTGCAAAATCTCTGTCACTTACAGCATCCATGCCGTTCTCGCAGATACCGCCATCAAAACCGAGCTTTTCAGCAAGGAATCTTCTGTCAGTATTGTAAGTAGTTCCCGCAAGAGCGCCCGCACCGAGCGGCAGATAATCCATACGCTCAAGGCAGTCCTCAAAACGGCTGTAGTCGCGCTTGAACATCTGGAAATACGCCATAAAATGATACGCCGGAGTAACAGGCTGCGCTCTCTGCAGATGCGTATAGCCCGGCATTATATAGTCCTTATGAGCCTCAGCAACGTTATAGATAGACTCAAGCAGGCGCTTAAGGTCGCCCAGAAGCGATATAGCCGCTTCCTTAGTCCAGAGCCTGAAATCAACTGCAACCTGATCGTTTCTGCTGCGCGCAGTGTGCAGGCGCTTGCCCGGCTCGCCGATGCGCTCAGTCAGTATGCTCTCGATATTCATATGAATATCTTCATTTTCTATAGTAAACTCGATCTTACCGTTTTCGATGTCCTCAAGTATCTGTGCCAGCCCCGCATCTATAGCGTCACGATCGGCCTCAGAGATTATACCCTGCTTAGCAAGCATAGCCGCATGCGCCCTGCTGCCCGCGATATCCTGCTTGTACATCTTCTGGTCGAACTGTATAGACGCATTGAATTCAGTAGCAGAAGCGCTCTCATTCTTCGTAAAGCGCCCGCCCCATAATTTCTTTGACATATCTAAAACTCCTTATTATTACAAAATTACAAAATTACAGAAAAAGCCGCCGCACTGCCCGGCAAAAAGCGCGCCATACGCAGACACACCGCCATTAAAATGGGGGCGCGCCCGCGCGCCGCGCCGTCCGTCAGGTACGCACGACAGCTTTAATATTAAACATTATATCTAATTATCTTAAATCAGTTTTACCCGAATCAGTCTTCAGTATACTTAGAAGGGATACCGTTCTCCTTGCAGTTTATAGCACGAATCTTCATAGGAAGTGAGAACAGGTTGATGAACCCTTCAGCGTCATGCTGGTTGTAGACCTCATCCTCGCCGAATGTAGCAAACGCTTCATTAAAGAGAGAATACTTAGACTTAGAAGCTGCAGGAACAGCGCTGCCCTTGTAAAGCTTCATCTTTACAACACCTGTAACAACATCCTGAGTAGAATCAACGAAAGCATCGAGCGCATCCTTAAGCGGAGTGAACCACTGACCGTCGTAAACGAGCTGAGCGTACTTGAGCGCTACCTGATTCTTAAAGTTCATAGTGTCGCGGTCGAGAACGAGCTTTTCGAGGTCCTGATGAGCCTTTACAAGGATAGTTCCTCCCGGAGTCTCGTAAACACCTCTTGACTTCATACCGACGAGACGGTTCTCAACGATATCTATAGTACCTACGCCGTTTTCGCCGCCGAGTCTGTTAAGCTCTCTGAGCAGCTCAACAGGACCCATTTCCTTGCCGTCGAGCGCTACAGGGCAGCCCTTATCAAAAGTGATATCAATATAAGTCGGCTTGTCCGGAGCAGCTTCAGGAGTCTTACTCAGTACGTGGATATCATCCTCATGAACGTTCCATGGGTCTTCCAGATTACCGCCCTCATGACTGATGTGCCAAATATTCTCATCACGGCTGTAAATCTTCTTAAGAGTCTGTGAAATAGGAATGTTATGAGCCTCAGCGTAAGCGATGCAGTCTTCTCTTGACTTCAGATCCCATTCTCTCCAAGGAGCGATGATCTTTATTTCAGGAGCCATAGCGTGGATGCTTGACTCGAAACGGACCTGGTCATTGCCCTTGCCTGTGCAGCCGTGAGCGATAGCAACAGCGCCTTCCTTCTTAGCGACCTTAACGAGCTCCTTAGCGATCAGCGGACGCGCAAATGAAGTACCGAGCAGGTAATCATTCTCATAAACAGCGCCGGCCTTAAGAGTCGGCCATATGTAATCAGTAACGAGCTTTTCAGTAACGTCTATGATGTAAGCCTTAACAGCGCCCGTAGCATAAGCCTTCTTTTCAATAGCGTCAAAATCTTCCTTCTGACCAACGTTTACACAGCAAGCTACAACATCGTAATTATGATGCTCCTTGAGCCATGTAAGAATAACTGAAGTATCTAGACCGCCTGAATAAGCGAGTACTACCTTTTCCTTTGCCATAATGAATTCCTCCAAATTGTTAAATATAAATTATTTAAATTAATGTCATATATCCTGCATGCGTCACCGCATAAGCATTGCGCGGGTGCTCCGCGCCTCGAATGAATAGAGTATACCACACCAAAAACAGGATTTCAACATACTAATTTATAATTATGCATATTTATTTATAATTATGCATGTATCAAAAAATGTATGCCCGCTATACGCCAGACACACAATGGGGACCGGCGGCGCTTGCGCGCCGCCGGTCCCCATTGTGTCTATATAC
>CAVGAH010000006.1:0-31898 GCA_963627215.1 bacterium
CTCTTGACCTATTTAAAGTATACAGGAAGCTTTCATTGTAAATAAAATGTAAATCAAATCAAAGTCTGTCTCTCATTTGTTAATATCTTAGCATAGTTTAAACAAAAAAAAGTGGCAATACTGAGGCATATTCTGTCCATGCGAGCTAAACCGTATATTCAGAAGAAATTAAGGCATTAAAAAAGCGCCCTCGCGGGCGCTTTTTCGTAATTTCTATTTGTATGCTTTTTGGTCTTTAATTCTCAACTCTCTTTTGGATTGTCATTTTCGTCTGTCTTCCGGTCGGCCGGGCCGACGCTGAGGCATGACATTTTACGTATTGCAGCATTCCCAATTGCATGCCGTTATACGTCAATCATTCATCCTTAATAAGAAGCGATAAATGATCCAATGTTATCGACGCGCTTAAGGATCTTCGTTGCGTAGCCGGTTTTGTAATTCCCCTTTTTCACGGCGTACGTACCGCAGTTGTAAGCGGCAAGAGCCTTGACACTGTCTCCGTTGAACTCCTTGAAACAGTTGCCGATATACATCGCACCCATCTGAATGTTGGGCTTTACCTGAAGCAGCTGTTCTTTTGTGAAACCGAACGCGCTTCCGGTGGATACCTTTATCTGCATCAGGCCTCTGCAGTTTGCCGAGCTTATCACGTCAGGCGTGAATGTGCTCTCTGTCTGCGCCATTGCCATGAGCAGCTTCAGATCAACTCCGTAAATCTGACCATAAGCTTCAAAATATTTAACCATACCAAATGCCTGAGACATTTTGAGCTTAGGATTCTGTTTAACGATATATGCAGACAGCGCCTCGTAATAACGAGATGTTGCTGCGTTGAAATAAGACGCGGCGTCTATTTCATCATCAGTACTGATGTATATACCCGCATAGTCGTCGTAATATAACGACCAGCCGAGTATCTCACAAGAAACAATTGCGTTAATCGGAACATACACTATTGCATTCTTTACCAGTACAGGTTGCCCCTTGAGTTCGATTTGTACAGCAGTTAACTCGGGAACTTCGATTTCCCCTGTTTCCCCGTTGTCCGCCTGGGCTGCTATCGATCCGTCCGGCTCTTCGAAAAGGCTGAACGATCCGAATAACGCCTGAAGCGCGGTAATAAATCTGCTGTCCTGGTCGCTCGCGGTTGCATCTGCCTGTCCTCCAGTCAAGCGTGCATCCACTTTTTGAGCTTCCGTATACGCGATGACTTCAGCGTCATAATAAGCAGTCAGTCTTGATCCCTCAAGATTGTTTTTGACTGTTCTGTCGCTGACGTTCTTCTGCGTAGGGTCGGTCTTCAAAATTTTAAGTGTGCGGCTTTCGTTATCCCATTCTGCGTCCACGCCGAGTATACTTCCCATTTCGGTATCCATAGGGATATATATTCGGTTCTTATAGACAAGAACAGGATCACTAAATTGATAGTTGACTATGTTTTCCCCGTTAATGACAATGTTTTTGAGAAAAAAATCACCCTGAATGACTTCATCCGCATAAATAGAAATTGAAGAGAAAATTAAGATAGTCAATGAAAGCCACACAGATATAAGCTTCTTTGCCATATCTTTTTTCCTCTTTTCATAAAAATATTTAGTTGTAACGAACGAGGATATTATATTTGCTTTTTTCGTCTGTGTCCAGTAATTTTTTTTGAGTAAGGCTCGTCTAACACGACATTATTCGGCAAAATTTCTTCTTATGTAAAATTATGTAATCTAAGTTCTATAACTGATATGTATAACAATTAACTAATTCAAACTAATTCAAACACGCGCTCCGCGTGCTCCCTGTATTGAAAAAAATGCAGATTTCCAAATATTTTTATGATATTTTTGATTGTATTAATATATTTTTCATGCCAATTTTTGGTGATTTGATATTGACCATGAACTGAAAAAATGGGAGCACGCAGCAATAAACTACATATTTTAAGGTAAAAAATCAGGATATTAGTTTACCATAATCAATTATGATAAATCAATATCCTGCACAGTCAAACAATTCAGAGTTAAACGCTTTTGCCGGCCGCTTTCCTGAGTCGGTGAAGTGTCCGCCGGGGTTCATTTCGTATTTTACTGTATTTTCTTTTTTCAGTATTTCGGCGGCTTCTTTTGTCTTGCAGCTCCCGCAAATATATCTGTGCGCCTGGCGCACGCCCACAGTGCGAAAAGGCCTGCGAGAGAATATCCCATTATATATATTTCACGCTCATTACCGTATTTTGAACGCACTGCCGGAATCAATCCATTTGTAATGTATTCAAGTGTCTGCTCTCCGTTTCCGGGGAAATCAATATCAGGCGTCACCGCCTGCCACGGTGAAAAATCACTGTTCCAGTCGTCAGCCTGAAACGCGATAAGCGTGTACCCTTTCGTACCCGGCTGCCTTTTCTATTGCAGCCTTCGTATCCTCAAGCTGACCCGGTCTGTGCGGGTACATGCCCCACAGTATTATCGGACCTGTTTCGTTTAATATAAGCTCGTATATTTTCATTACATTCCCCTTTTCTCTTAAGCTGCTGCACTTAAACAGGTATCCTTCACATCACTTTCATATACCTCATTTTCTTTCATTTATTACCACGAGCTTTCTGTTTTTTGGTTTTAATGATATACTACAAACCGCTGATATCTAGATCTACTATCATTTTTCCTATTTTTTCTTCTTTCAAAAGATAGCACATGTAAATCGGCATATATATTACTGCTCCATCTTTTTCTACATTTCCTACAGAAAAAACATATGCTTTTTCAAGATGATAATCCGGCACATTCATAAAATTATCTAAAGCTTTGTGTGATCTGTATGCTTTTCCGGATTTAACTTCGATCGGAACAACTTTTCCGCTCATCTCTATTGCGAAGTCCATCTCACCTATATTCTTCTTTTTACAGAAATATGGTTCAAAACCATTATTCACTATTCGCTGCGTACTGCCTGTATCGGCAAATTTATCTACACAAGGTAATCGACTTTATTTATTATTTTGCCGTTCTTGAAGTAATAGCGCGGAACTCTGCGGTTTACTGCGCAGACTACCTCGTAGCCTATCGTTCCGTAGCGTGCGGCTACTTCGTCGACCGTTATTTCCTCGTCGCCTGAGCGTCCTATTAGAACGACCTCGTCGCCTGCTTTTGCGTCAGGGAAGTCTCTGAGGTCTATCATGCACTGATCCATACAGATGTTGCCGATGACCTTTACACGCTTTCCTTTGTAAAGGACCTCGGCCTTGCCGCTCTGGGCTCTCGTGTAGCCATCGGCGTAGCCTACTGCTATCGTGCCTATACGGTCTCCCTTCAACGCCTGATACTTGCCGCCATAGCTTACCTGCCTGTCCTCAGGCAGCTCTTTTATGTGCGATATGCGCGTTTTGAACGACATTACAGGCTTTATGTCGAGCGATGCCGGATCCATCTCGCCAGACGGGTAAATACCGTAAAGTATGATGCCCGGGCGGACCATATTGTTGTATGTTTCAGGCATTTCCATTATTGCCGCACTATTCGAAACGTGCTTTATGCGGAATATCATGCCGTTTTTTTCCAGTTCTCCGGCAAACCACTTATAGCGCTCGTACTGGCGCACCGCCCACTTTCTGTCTGCTTCATCGGCGCGCGCAAAATGCGTGAATATTCCTTCTATATCAAGGCCCGGAAGCTCGTTTATCCTGAGGACCTCCCGCACAGCCTCTTCCGTCATCTGAAATCCTATGCGCGTCATTCCGGTATCAAGCTTTATATGCACGCGCGCCTTGCGGCCGAGCTCCTGCGCTGCTTTTGAAAGCGCTTCTGCTTTTTCGTATGTTGCAACTGCATGCTGTATGTCAGCTCCGATAGATATTTTTTCTGTTCCCGGCGGCAACACACCCAGCACTATTATATCATCCTCGATCAGCGCCTTTCGGAGCTCAAGAGCCTCATTCAGCGTAGCCACTGCAAACTGATTCGCGCCGTTTTCCTTGAGCGTGTCTATCATCATAAGCACGCCGTGACCATAAGCGTTAGCCTTTACTACCGCAGCAATGCGCCTGTCTGCGCCCACCTTTTCCCTTATATTTCTCATATTGTACGCAAGCGCGTCAAGGTCTATCTCCGCCCACTTCGCTTCACGCGACATCTGATCTGAATATTCTTTTGAGAATGCTTCTAAAACAGGCTCCGACAAAGTTTCTGAGCTTGATCCTTCATGTTCTGCCATTATCAATTACTTCCTTTATCATCCATATTGTTTTCAAGTAAGGCTACGACCTCTTCACAGCCAATAGGCTTTGAGAAGTAATATCCCTGCACACAGTTTACTCTGCATTGACGTATAAATGCAAGCTCTTCTTCTGTTTCGACGCCCTCGGCGACCACATAAAATCCCATATCGCTCAGTATAGAAGCTATGCTCATATAAAATATACGTGGAGCTGCTGACCGCACGCAGTCTGTCCGCACGTCTTTTTGCGTCTCCCGAAAGGCATAATTTTGCACAGTAATACATACACAAGTAAAGAATAATATCTGTAAAGACATAAGTCAAGGAACAAACACTACACTGGATACAAAAAACAGAACGTCTCCGCAAAAGCAACATTTCCATATATTACACAATACAGAAAAATAACTTTACCCGCGAAAACGCTCTGTTTTGACGGTCTGCCATGCGTTCGGCAGCCGATTTGCTGTTAAATTTTTATCAAATGCTTAATTTTTATCAAGCTCTTCTATAAGCTTAGGAATAACCTCAAACAGATCACCTACTATACCGTAATCAGCAAAATTAAATATCGCTGCATATCGGTGTGTATTGATGGCGATCACGATATCTGATTCCCACATGCCGACTATATGCTGTGTAGCGCCCGATATACCGCATGCTATGTAGATCTTTGGCTTTACCGTAGCGCCGGCCTGACCGACCTGGTGCTCAAAGCCTATCCAGCCGAGATCCACAGCCACGCGCGACGCGCCTACTACTCCGTTGAGCTTGTCAGCCAGCTTGTAGATGATATCAAAGCCTTCCGGGCCGCCTACACCTCGACCGCCCGAAACTATTATGTCGGCATCCGTCAGAGCAACTACCTTTTTTGCCACAGCCGCGACCTTTTTTATCTGAGTCATCATGTCCTCAGGGCCTGCATCAGGCATTACTCTTATTATCTCGCCTTTTCTGGCATCTGAACGCTGACCCTCAAGTACACCCGGTCTGGCAGTAATTATGGCCGGTCTCATACCTTCCTTAAAGATTATATGACCCAGGTAATTTCCGCCGAAGGATACCTTGTCGGCCGTCAGACGGCCGCTCTCGTCAAATCTGACCGCTCCGCATTCGGATATTATTCCTGTACCGAGGCGCGCTGCAAGGCGCGGTGCAAGATCTCTGCGGTCAAATACAGAGCCGAAAAGCATTACTGCCGGGTCGTGCTCCCTTACGATCTTTTCAAGGGCTTTTGTATAAAGCTCGTTATTGTAATCTCTGAAAAGCTCATCGTCAATAACGTATACTCTGTCTGCGCCCTGATAGATAAGCTCCTGCGCGTATTTTTCAACGTCGAAGCCCATTATGACTGCGCATACATCGCCGCCGAGGTGCTCCGCGAGTCCGCGAGCTGCTCCGAGTATCTCTCCTGAAACGTTATGCAGCTTCTCGGGCGTATGCTCCGCATACACCCATACATCTTCTGACAATGCCGATCCCTCCTGATGTATTTTAATTTATTTATTATTTCTGTAGTCAAAAACGCCTGAAGCGATGACCATCTGCTGTACCTGTGAAGTACCCTCATATATCTCAGTGATCTTGGCGTCTCTGTACATTCTTTCGAGCGGTCTTTCAGCCATATAGCCGTATCCGCCGTGGAACTGGATAGCCTGTCTCGTTATCTCTACAGCTGCTTCTGATGCTGCAAGCTTTGCCATAGCTGCTTCTGACTTGTAAGGGAGCCCCTTATCCTTGCAGTCTGCTGCTCTGTAAACGAGCATCCTTGCTGAGTCGAGCTGCATCTTTGTTCTCGCTACCTCAAATCTGAGCGTATCAAGCTTGCCGAGCTTAACTCCGAACTGCTCTCTTTCGAGCATGTAATCTACCATCATATCGAATGCGCCCTGAGCTATACCGAGAGCCTGTGCTGCAACGCCGATACGTCCGCCGTCGAGAGTCTTCATTGCTATTTGGAAGCCCTGACCCTCCTGTCCGAGCAGGCAGTCCTTAGGTACTTTTACATTATCGAAATGCATTTCAGCAGTCTGTGAAGAACGGATACCCATCTTCTGCTCGAGCTTGCCTGTGCTTACGCCCTCAGACTCAGCGTCAACGATGAACGCAGATATGCCCATATTGCCCTTGCTCTTGTCTGTCATTGCGAAAACGAGGTATGTACCTGCGATACCGCCGTTCGTTATGAACTTTTTGTGAGCGTTGAGCAGATAATGGTCGCCCATATCTACTGCTGTAGCGAGCTGTCTTGAAGCGTCCGTACCTGCGTCAGGCTCTGTAAGGCAGAATGCGCCTACCTTTTTTCCTGAAAGCAGGTCAGGCAGCCATTTTTTCTTCTGCTCTTCTGTACCGAACATGTAGATCGGACCGCCTACGAGAGAATTGTTTGCTGAAACTATTATCGCTGTAGAAGCGTCTCTCTTTGCTATCTCCTCAACAACGAGAGCGTATGACACATAGTCAGTCTCCTGTCCTTCGTATTCCTTAGGGAACGGAAGTCCGAGGAAGCCGAGCTCTGCCATTCTCTTTACATTGTCATGCGGGAACTGCGCGTTCTTGTCGTTTTCTGCCGCTACAGGCACAACGAATTCATCAGCGAATGCAGCTGCTTTGTCTCTGTAAGCTTTCTGTTCTTCAGTCAATCTGAAATCCATAATGTAAAACCTCCCGGATAAAATTCCTTTCTTGATTGATACACATATATTTTTATTTTATCATTAATCGGAGAATTTTTCCATTCTTTTGTAAAATTAATAAAATATTTAACTTTGCATGCGTTCCCGCATAATCTTAAGTGCGCGTTTTTCAAGGCGTGACACCTGGACCTGCGATATACCGAGGCAGTCACCTGTCTGCTGCTGTGTCATATCCCTGAAATAGCGCATTATGATGACGCTGCGTTCCTTATCCTTCAACGTCATGAGCATATCGCGCATGTCCATTATCTCAACGCGCCTGCTCTCGTTATCGTTGGCATCGTCCGACGCGGGCTCAGGAGCGCCTGACGCTGCGAATGCTTCATCGTCCATGCTTGCGGTTGCCGTCACAGCAGTCCGCACCTCGAGCATCTGTGATATATCTTCGGGAGTGCGCCCCATAGCCTCCGCAAGCTCGCTTATCCTCGGACTTCGACCGTGCTTCTGCATAAATTCCTCTTCAGCGCGCTTCAGCAGCTTTACATCCTGCTTTAGCTGCCTGCTTATTTTTATCCTGCCGTCGTCTCTGAGGAATCTCCTTATCTCGCCTGCGATCATCGGAACGGCATATGTAGAAAACATGACGCCGAAGCTACTGTCAAACCGGTCTATCGCTTTTATCAGTCCTATGTAACCAAGCTGCATCATATCCTCAAGCTCGTATCCCGACGCTGCAAATCTGCGCGCCGCCATGCTCACGAGACCGGTATTTTCTATTACAAGTCTTTCTTTCGCCGCTTTGTTTCCGTTTTTTGCTTCATCTATAAGTCTGTATGTTTCTTCTCTGCTGCTGCGTTCTGCACGCTCACAGCTCATAACCCACGTCCAGGCTCTTAGTCATTATGACCTCTGTGCCCTTTCCCTTTTCAGACCTGACTGTTATATGATCCATAAAGCTTTCCATTACGGTAAACCCCATGCCCGAACGTTCTCCGTCAGTATTTGTTGTAAACAGCGGCTCGCGCGCCTGGTCTATGTCTGCTATACCGCAGCCCTCATCCCTAATGCTTATGCTTACCCGTCCGTCACCGGACACCTCACACGTCATGGTCACACTTCCGTCACCGCCCAGATAGCCGTGTATAACGCAGTTTGATACCGCCTCTGACACGGCAGTCTTTATCTCTGTAAGCTCTTCGACTGTAGGGTCGAGCGGCATCAGAAATGCCGCAGCAACACCCCTTGCAAAGCCCTCGTTTTCAGGACAGCTGTCAAACACAAGACTGAAATGTCTGTCTCGTCTCTTTGCGTTTTTATTGTTCAAGACCTTGCACCTCCCTTACCTGATATATATTCTACTGCCAGACTGCGCGACCTGCTCTTTGGAACCATGCTGAATATCCCGGACAAACCAAGCACACGGCTCACGTAAGGGCTTCCAGGTACTACTACCATAGTACCATTTTTTCTTTTTACGTTCTGATATCGTCCCATGACGAGTCCTATACCAGAGCTGTCCATAAATGAGACTCCGGTATAATCAAGCACAAGGTTTTTCATCCTGCAGCTGTCCATTGCGCTGTCTATCTCCTGCCTTATGTCTGAAACAGCATTGTGATCTATCTCCCCGGAAAGCGAAGCTATGAGCGTGCCATCCTCTATGTCGAATTCTACTTTTTTTTTCATATCCCGTTTTACCTCCTTTATATGGATTATATATCCGGGAGATGGGTGGTGGGCGGGGTCATACGTACAAAATTGCGGGGGTTTTCGACAGGAGGCGCCGCGATAGCGGGGCCGGGGCGGGCATGTTTAATAAAGCGCCGTCGCGAAGCGGCGGGGCCGGGCATGTTTGATAAAGCGCCGTCGCGAAGCGGCGGGGACGGGCATATTTGATAAAGCGCCGTCGCGAAGCGGCGGGGCCGGGGGCGCCGGTGCGTCCGGCGAGTGTCAGGCCGGTGACGGCCCCCTTTATACGAAAAGATCCCGACGGGCGTCAGCCTGTCGGGATCCATTGCTTTAGATCTTTATTTATTTTCTGTTTTATTTCTTAAAGTCTAACTGAGTCAGCTGCTTATTAAGCTACCTTAGAGAAACCAACCTTTTCGAAGCAAGCCATAGCGTCGTCAGTCTGGAGGTAGTCGAGGAATGCCTGAGCAGCTTCCTTGTTTGCTGAGTTAGCCATTACAGCTGCAGGGTAGATAACAGGACCGTCTGTTAATTCATCGCTTGCAGTGTCAACAACATCGAGACCAGCTGAGTAAGCATCTGTAGCATAGATGATACCGCAGTCAGCAGCGCCTGAAGAAACCTGTGAAGTTACTTCCTTAACGTTTGTTCCGTAAGTGATGATGCCCTTTGAAACCATGTCAGCTTCGTTAAGACCGAGGTTTGTAAGGATAGATGAAGTGTACTTACCTACAGGAACGTCTGAGTTACCCATAGCGAAAGTGAGGTCAGAAGCGCTCTGAGCAGCCTTGATAGCTGTTTCGAAATCGCTCCAGTTAGCAAGAGTCTTAGTTGTTGTAGGTGAAACTACGAGAGCGCACTTGTTCTGGAGAAGGTCAACTCTTGTACCCTGTTCAACATAGTTAGTGCCTTCGTAAGCATCGCCTGCAGTTTCATCGATCTGGTTCATCTGCTTCTGAGCAGCTGAGATGAAGATGTCGCAGTCAGCGCCGCTCATGATCTGAGTAACGAGTGTACCTGAAGAATCATATGTAGGAACTATAGTTACGTTTGAATGTTCCTTAGTGTAGTTAGCGATAACTTCATCTAATGATTCTGTCATTGATGCAGCAGCAGAAACGTGGAGCTCTACAGCAGGCTCGTTGTTTGCTGATTCAGCAGGAGCTGATGCAGCCTGATTTGATGAACCGCATGCGCTCATAGATACGATCATGCCGAGAGCAAGACCTAATGCGATAAGCTTTTTCTTCATTTTTTCGTTCTCCTTTGTAAAGAATAAATTTGATTAAATGATATATCTGAAACCCTGTTGGGATTCATTCAATTTTATATGGCTTTTATTAACCAAAACAGTATTTTACTACTTTGCATTTTATTTGTCAAGTATTTATCAATTAGATACTTCAAATAAATATGCAATTAAGTCCTGCACTGCCCGTCCGCCCGGCGGACTAACGATAAAATGCTAACGATTCAAAAGCAGGATATTCTCAGGAAGGAATTCTATGTACATATATTCCTGTCCCTTAAACGGCTCCCAGTCTTCCTTCGTAAGTCTTACGTTAAGCTCGGAATAATCCGAGCCAGACGCTGCATTATCACCCGCTCCCTCAGCCTGAAGCATGAGTATCATTTCGGTAAGGTTGTCTATAGTCTTTTTTACTTTAAACTTCGCCACACACTTGCCCGGACCGTCTACAGGCTTCATGAAATGCGGTCTCGCTGCTATAAACTTAACATCAGGCGTCGCGCTGCATTCAAATACAGCGTTCCAGTCTTTTACATTTATATGTTTTTCATCTATATAGTCCACGCGCGAGAAATTCCTGCAGCCTGTAAGCAGCGCACTCTGGTACGTAGGCGGATTCAGGAATATATCCTTCTTGCTTCCGTAGCAGTCAACGTGACCGTCTGTAATAACGGCGATATGATTGCTTATACGGTACACCTCGTCTCTGTTATGTGAAACTATTATAGAAGTTCCTTCAAAATCCTCGAGAACTCTCATGAGCTCCTGCTCGAGCTCCCATCTGAGGAAGCTGTCAAGAGCTGAGAAAGGCTCGTCCAGCATGAGGATGCTCGGCTTTGATACCATGATCCTGGCAAGCGCAACTCTCTGCTGCTGTCCGCCCGAAAGCTGTGAAGGCTTGTGACGTTCAAGACCGTCGAGATAGAATTTCTTCATCATTTCTCTGCAGGCTGCTTTTTTCTCTGCCTTGCTCATATCGAACGAGTTCATGCCTGTCATGATATTCTGTTCAACATTCATGTTCGGGAAAAGTGCGTAGTTCTGGAAAAGCAGACCTACGTGACGCTCCTGCGGCGAAAGATTTATCTTCTTTTCACTGTCGAACAGGACCTTGCCGTTTACTACTATGCGTCCTTCATCAGGAGTTACTATACCTGATATGCACTTAAGCGTCATGCTCTTTCCGCAGCCTGACGCTCCGAGGAGCGCAAGGACTTCATTTTCGGCGTTCAGCTCCATATCGATAACGAATCCGCCGAAATCTTTTCTTACTTTAAATTCAAGTGACATCCTTCGTTTTTACCCCCTTACCGCTACAGGCGTTGCTTTTGAGCCTGTGAATTTGTCCTTCTTCTCAAGGAAGTTTACTGTAAGGAGTACGACTGTAGATATCGCAAGATTTATCATTACCCACTTGAAAGCGCCTACTTCGTCGTTTGTACGCCACAGCTGGTATACCGTTGTAGATATCGTAGCTGTTCTTCCAGGAGTGTAGCCTGCGACCATGCTCGTAGCACCGTATTCGCCGAGTGCGCGCGCAAATGCAAGTACTACGCCTGCGATTATGCCCTGCTTGCAGTAAGGCATCATTATTCTCCAGAATATGTAAGTATTTGAAAGACCCAGCGTCTGAGCTGAATATTTCAACGTAATATCAAAGCTCTCAAACGCTCCGCGCACTGTTCGATACATGAGCGGGAACGCTACTACTGATGAAGATATTACAGCAGAGTACCATGTCATTACGACTTTAAGGCTGTATTCTCTCATAAGCCACCCGCCGATAGTCGTGTTCGGCGCGAGAAGCATCAATATAAAGTAACCTACTACTGTAGGAGGAAGTACCATAGGCAAAGTGAGCACGACGTCTATAACACCTTTCAGCAGACGCGGCAGCCTGGCCACATAATACGCGCAGAAAACTCCGGTAAAGAATACCAGCACTGCTGAAATAAGTGCTATACGCACCGAGTTCCAAAGTGGAAATAAATCCATATGATCCCTTCTTTCAGATAAATAATTGCACAAGGGCTGCGTCACCGCAACAGCAAAAACTGCATAGTGAGAGCCCATTTCTGATTCAGTATAACAAAATCATCAAATATTTACAAGCGCTTTATTAACATTCTGTTAGTTTATGTGGGGTTTGCATTGAAAATCAGGCGTAGCTTTATAAATTGGCAATTTTTGCTGATATCTTTACATTTTACCGAACAAATATTGATATTCAAGGGTTATTCAGTACTTGACACGGCATATGACGCATATTATATATTTGTTGAAGTAAAATCACATTCATGAATTGTTTTTCGTTTGTTTTATTTTTTATTATTCAAAATTTATTTGCAGTTAGCTTTAACATACCATATATAAAAACTCTACTTTTACAATTAAATATATCTTTTACTTTCAACGTGTTTTTCGGTCGCCAAGCACACTTGAATTTTTTTTCATACATTCATTATGTGCTGCAGTATATGCACATGAAAAAGCATCTTCATTTTTCTCTTTTGCCATCCTTATTTTCCTGTTTTTCTTGTTATTTTCACCCATAAAGCTATAATATTTCTATGAGGTTTATGCAGAGATCAAGGTCAGGAATTATAATATGAAATTAGAACGAAACAGTGGAACTATTTATCAGAGGATGCTATTTCGCGCAGCGATACGACTGCGACATTCGACGAAGCATCTGCGATTCTTTATAAAATGGATATTTTACGGGCTTATCATCGGTGTGATATGCGGTATAGCCGGGACGGCGTTTCATTATGCGCTGAGTCTCGCTTCAACGACGTTTTGCGCACATCCGCAGCTGCTTTACGCGCTCCCGTTTTCAGGGCTGCTTATAGTATTTTTATACAGAGCTCTCAAAATATACAATGACCAGGGAACTAACTCCATCCTGCGCGCTGCGCGCGCGGAGGACGAAGCAGCACTGCGCGTGGCGCCGCTTATATTCCTTGCAACGTTCTTCACGCACGTATGCGGAGGCTCTGCCGGACGCGAGGGCGCTGCTCTTCAGATAGGCGGCAGCATAGGCTCTTTCATGAGCAGAAAGCTGAAATTAAGCACATTCGACCACCAGCTCATGGTCATGTGCGGCATGAGCGCGACCTTCTGCGCGCTTTTCGCTACTCCGCTGGCTGCAGCATTTCTTTCCATAGAAATAGCCGGTGTGGGAACTGTATTCTATGCAGGCCTTGTACCTTCGGTGCTCGCGTCATTTACAGCTATGCTCGTCTCACGCGAGCTCGGTGTTACACCGCTCATATCTGTAACGGCTGAAGCTCAGCCTGCAGGACCGCTCATACTCGCAGAGATACTCGTGCTTGCGGCTCTTACGGCTCTGCTCGGCATAATATTCTGCTCCGTGATGCACAACACGCGCTCTCTGCTGCAAAGGCGTATACCGAATCCTTACCTGCGCGTCGTTTCAGGCGCTGTCATAGTCATAATGATAACTATAGTTACAGGATGCTATGATTACAACGGTACAGGCATGGACGTAATAACAGATGCGCTCTCAGGACATGCACGCCCTGAGGCATTCGTGCTCAAGCTGCTGCTCACCGCTATAACGCTTGGCGTGGGATTTAAGGGCGGCGAGATAGTTCCGGCGTTTTTCGTAGGCTCGACATTCGGGTGTACTGTTGCTGCTCTTCTCGGCATGGATCCTGTGCTCGCCGCGGAGCTCGGTCTCATAGGGCTTTTCTGCAGCGTTGTCAACTGTCCTGTCACTTCTATCCTGCTTAGTGTTGAGCTTTTCGGAAGTGATAATTTCCTGTTTTTTGGACTGACTGCTGCTGTCACTTACCTGCTGAGCGGCTACTACAGCCTTTACAGCGGACAGAAATTCATGAATTCAAAGCTTGTACCATATCCGCTCGAAAAATCGGCAAACTGATGGGGCGGTCGGGCCGCCGCAATGCATAGGGCATTCGTGCATTCATTTAAAAATTCATAATATTAATTTTAATATAAGGAGGCGCTTGAAATGGGCAAAATAAAATCTGAAGACGACCTGAGCGGCTACGGAATCGCTTCTGATGACCGTCAGGCTACTATAGTTTCTTTTTCTGACTATGACGCTACGGAGATACACATTCCTGCATATGCAAACGGCGTTCCTGTCAGGCGTATAGGCTTCGGGGCTTTTAAGGCATTCGATAATCTGCAGTTCGTCTACCTGCCGGATACGATAAGGACTATAGACAGCTCGGCGTTCCGCTTGTGCCCTAACCTGGAAAAGGCTGTGCTCTCAAAGCATCTTGAAACTCTCTCAAATTATTCGTTCGCTAACTGCCGTAATCTCAAAAGCGTTACGCTTCCAAGCACGCTGCGAGCCATCACAGACAAGATATTTGAAAAGTGTTACGAGCTCACCGAGCTGATCGTATGGGACATGCATAAAAAATCTGACTCACTCGATGATGTTACGTCTAAACGCTTCGTAGTCGCATGCAAGAACGAGCACCGCCGATTTGGATTTCTCCAGGCGTCGCTGTTATATTTTGACAATTACAGTATGAAGAAATTTGACGAGGGCTATCCTGTGATACAGCAGTTCGATGATATGTTCAACATCGCCGAATACAGACTCCAGGAGCCTGAACAGCTTTCAGACCATATGCGTAACCTTTATGAGGGCAATATAATGATGTTCATCCCTCGCCTTATCGAGCACGACCAGGTCGAAAGGCTCGCTTCGGCAGGCGCTCTCGGTCTGATACATGAAGATAAGATAGACCGCTACATAGAGCAGGCAAGTGCGGTACAGGGAAGCTGCCTTGCGTATCTGCTTGATTTTAAGGAGCATAATTTTAAAAAGACTCATACGCTTGATTTTGAGCTTTAAAGCAATCTGATTTTCTTATTACGTTACAATAAAGGGATATTTTCACAGGGGATAATTATGGATAAATCAACATATGCGGCTGAAGGCCGCGAGCATGTCTGGTGCTTCGACTATCTGCGCTCTGTCGCGCTGTTTTTTGTAATATTCATGCACGTTGCGGCAGGTCCATTGCGCATAGGCATAAGTACGGGCTGGCATATTCTTAATCTGTGCGTTACGATAGCGTTTACTGCTGTACCGTTGTTTTTTATGATGTCGGGATATCTGCTCATGACTGACGAGCGGACCTCCGATGTTTCGTTTTTATTGAAGAACCGCCTGCCAAAGCTCGTTGTGACGCTTGCGGCATGGACGGTCATAGCAGCGGCGTGGTCAAGCCTGATAACAGGACACGATATGTCGCTTTTCCCGGCAAATCTCGTAGACTCGCTCCACAAGCCTGCGTGGGTCCACCTGTGGTATATGTACACGCTCATAGGTCTTTACCTGATATCTCCTATACTGTACGCTGCTATACACGGCATGAATGATGCAGGCAGGAAATATCTGCTGGCTCTCGTGCTCATCATATGCCTGCATGGCTTCATATATGCTGCCGTCCCCGGCATTATGAGACCTGACGCACAGCTTGAATTTGCTGACGACCTTAAGTTTTTCGGAGGTCATATAACGTCGTTCATACTGGGATATTATCTCGGTATCATGAAAAAGCGCATAAACAATGCTCTGCTTATACTTGCCGCGCTGCTTGATACTGCATTCATAACACTGGGAACATGGCATGAAACATTGAGTTCCGGCGAATATTCAGGATTATTCCAGTCACAGTCGAGCGGCCCTGAGATATTTCTTGCTGCATGCATATTTATATTCTTTAAGCAGAACTTTAACCGTGATTCGCGTCTCAGACGCGCGGTTTCGCCGCTCGTTTCGCTTTCGCTCGGCATATACCTTATCCATAATTTTCTGCTTTCGTTCATGCATGTATACATTTGGCACGGTGAGACGGCAAGACACGTCCTTCCGGTGACGGCAGTAATACTTGTGATCTCTTATATTATCATAAAGACTGTTGCCACGATCCCTTATGTCAGCTATGCACTCGCCGGTCTGCCGTTTAAGGCAGCTTGTGCAGGCTGCAACTGGGCGTTTACATTCAGGAAAATGCGCGCCGTCGTATGACGAATGAATGCTTGCGCCTGCATCCTCGAGGATATATTTTGCTATCTCCATATTGAGCTCGTTGTCCTCAGCTATTATGATATGCATGCCTGCTATGTCAGGCGGCGCGTCGTGCTCGTTTATACTTGTTATCTTAATAATAACTAAGCGCCAGATGTCCCCCGTTTCTATAAGCGATGGGAACCATTCCTGATTTTCAGTGGCGAGTCATAATCTTCCACCGAAACTCAAGCGGAGCTAAAGCTGCGTAAAATACGCGTCGCTCTGATCAAGCGAGCTTGTCAGAGGCTTTGCTTCGCTTTAAAATATTTTACCACATGATATACATAATACTTTAAAGAATAATTGACGATCAAAAGTATTGAATATCAATTTATTTTCGACAAAATTCGTCATTGCCGCAGTACGGCTGCGGAATATTACGGCGGTGACGCCGGCAACTTTTTGAATGCATTTGCATATATTGATACATGAATGCTGTAATTTCAATATTCATTGCGTCCGCCTGGCGGACCTGCGGATGATAAAGCTATTACAGTTGATTTTTAATGCTTTGAATTCTTATGTATATTAAAGAAAGGAACTGATGTTATGTGCGGGATAGCGGGAGCTATTGATTTTAGTGAACGGCCAAAGGTCGAGGAATGCCTGAGCGGGATGCTCGCTACTATGAGACGGCGCGGGCCTGACGCAGTCGGGATAGATATTTCAGATGCAGGGATACTTTTTCACAGCCGGCTTATCGTCATCGACCCGGTGAACGGCGGACAGCCGATGAAGCTGCGGCGCGGCGATGAGGTCTATACTATCGTGTACAACGGCGAGCTTTACAACACTGAAGAGCTGCGGCTCGAGCTGATGGCCTCCGGCGAGACCTTCCGCGGACACAGTGATACGGAGGTGCTGCTTGCCGCTTATGTAAGATGGGGCTCTGCGTGTCTCGAGCGACTCAATGGAATATATGCTTTTGCTGTGCTGCATGAGCGCGCGCAGAAGCTTTTTGTGGCGCGCGACAGGATGGGCGTTAAGCCGTTTTTTTACGCGCAGGTCGGGAGCACGTTCGTATTTGCCTCGGAAATAAAAACACTTTTAAAGTATCCGGGTGTTGAGCCAGTTATCGACAGAAGCGGTATAGCAGAGCTGCTTCTTGTCGGGCCCGGGCGCACTCCGGGGTGCGGCGTTTTTCGGGATATACATGAGCTGCGGCCGGGTGAGTACGGGATATTTGAAGGAGATAAGCTCGAACGCGTACATAATGCCAACGATACGGTGAGCGGAGCATCGGAGCACACGCATAATTTCGAAAAAGACCGTTACTGGATGCTCCGCGACCACACGCACACAGATACGCCTGAACAGACCGTCCGGCGCGTCAGGGCGCTCGTTACAGACGCTATACGCCGCCAGCTCGTCAGTGATGTTCCTGTCGGGACTTTTCTTTCCGGCGGGCTTGATTCGAGCCTTATCTCGTCTGTTGCCGCTTCGTATATGCGGGAGCGCGGCGAGCGGCTGAAAACGTTCTCCGTCACTTACACTGACAACAGGAAATACTTTCAGACCAGCCGCTTCCAGCCGACGACAGACGATGATTTTATCGGGATCATGACTGAATATCTCGGCTCTGACCATCATACTTTTACCATAAACAACGAAGACCTTGCGCGCGCTCTTTACGCTGCGACCGACGCGCGCGACCTGCCGGGGATGGCTGACGTTGACTCTTCTCTGCTTTTGTTCTGCGAGGAGATAAAGCGGCATGTGACTGTTGCGCTTTCGGGCGAGTGCGCTGATGAGATATTCGGCGGCTATCCGTGGTACCGCGATAAAAATATACGCGCGGCTTATGGTTTTCCGTGGGCGCAGTCTACGGCGATGCGCGCGGGATTCCTTGCGCCTGAGATCGCGCGTGGTATGGCGGATATAGCTGATATATCAAATAATTTAATACGTAGTAATTCAGAAAAGGCATCGGACGCAGAAAACGACAGCAGCCTGTCGGAAGCCGTAATAAAATGGGCTGAAGGCTGCGTAAACGAGCGCTACGAGAAAACGCTCAGCGAGACTGATGTGTTGCCGGGGCTGTCGGCTGATGAAAAACGTTTGCGCGAGATGGTCCGGCTTAATACGGACTGGTTCATGCAGACACTTCTCGACCGCAAGGACCGCATGTCGATGTACAACGGTCTCGAGGTCAGAGTTCCGTTCTGCGATCATCGTATAGCCGAGTACATGTACAGCGTGCCGTGGGAGCTCAAGGAAATGGGCGGCATGGAAAAGGGGCTGCTCCGCGAGGCTGCCGCCGGGCTCCTGCCTGATTCCATACGATTACGCAAAAAGAGCCCGTATCCGAAAACGCACAACCCGGGCTACCGCACCGTCGTCAGCTCGATGCTTTCTGAAATTATAAAAAATACAGACGCGCCGATATTTTCGCTCATAAGCCGCGAAGCGCTTCAGGCGCTCCTGAACGACGAGTTTTCGGAGCCGTGGTACGGCCAGCTCATGACAGGACCGCAGACTATGGCTTATATGATACAGCTCAATTACTGGCTCGAACGGTATAACGTGCGTATATCGCTTTAAAGCAGCGTATCCAGAGGCAGCAACAATATCCTTAAGCTGCATTTGCTGACTTTTTGTTGCTGGCTTTGTCAGCATTTTTCTGGCAGCTCACATCTGCTGACTTTTTACCGCCGGCTTTGTCAGCATTTTCCCGCTAACTCACCTTTGCTGACTTTTATTGTTACCTTAATAAAAACGAGCCGATACATTTTCTGTCTGTATCGGCTCGCATTACCTATTCGTTATATTCTTTACAAATTAGACATTGATTTTAGGATCATTGCAATTCACTTGCTGCGCTTTCATTTCTACAGGTTAGTGTAGCCGTTCAGGAATTCATCGACCTCGCGGGCTGCTTCGCGGCCTTCTCTTATCGCCCATACCACGAGAGACTGGCCTCTGTGCATGTCACCTGCTGTAAACACCTTGTCGCGGTTCGTTTTGTAGCAGCCGCTCTCTGTCTTTACGTTAGTCCTGTTGTCGACTGCGACTCCGAAAGCCTTTGTCACGTCTGACTCTGCGCCTGTGAAGCCTGCCGCTATAAGGCAGAGCTCCGCAGGATATACCTGCTCTGAGCCCTTTACCGGCTGCATAGAGCTTTTTCCTGTCTTTGCGTCCTTTACGCTCTCTACCTGAACGACCTCGACTCCGTTGAGCTGGCCCTGTTCGTCCTTCAGGAACTTGCTGACTGTATAGCCGTACATGCGAGGGTCCTTGCCGAAAACGGCTATCGCCTCCTCCTGGCCGTAATCAGTCTTTGAAACATTCGGATACTCAGGCCATGGGTTTGAAGCCGCGCGCTTTTCAGGTGCTTTCTTATGTCGCTGCATCTGTATCGCGCTCGCCGCTCCGTGCCTTACTGCGACTCCGAGACAGTCGTTCGCAGTGTCGCCGCTTCCGACGATGACTACGTTCTTGCCTTTTGCAGATATGTAAGTTCCTTCCTGCATATCGTGGTCGAGCAGCGACTTAGTAGTTGAAGTCAGGAAATCTACGGCAAAGTGTATGCCCTCCGCGTCGCGTCCCGGAACCTTCATATCGCGCGGCTGCGATGCTCCGCAGCACAGAACTACAGCATCGTACTTTGATATTATGTCCTCCGCCTTTTTCTTTGTGTTGACATTCTGGTTAGTCAGGAAGGTAACTCCCTCTTTTTCCATTATCTTCACGCGACGAGTAATTATGCTCTTGTCAAGCTTCATGCTCGGTATGCCGTACATCAGGAGGCCGCCGACGCGGTCGCTCCTCTCGTATACAGTTACATTGTGACCGCGCAGATTGAGCTGGTCTGCGACTGCGAGCCCCGCAGGGCCTGAGCCTATTACTGCAACACGCTTTTTTGTGCGCGGAATATCATGCGCAGGCTTTACGTAGCCCTTGTCATAAGCCGTTTCTATGATGGCGAACTCGTTCTCGTGTACCGAAACCGGCTCGCTGTCAAGCCCGCATGTGCAAGCCATCTCGCACAGCGCCGGGCATACTCTGCTGGTAAATTCAGGAAAGTTATTAGTTTTTCTGAGGCGCTTATAGGCAGCCTCAAACTTTCCGTTGTAAACGAGGTCGTTCCACTCAGGCACGTGATTGTTGAGCGGGCAGCCTGTTATCTTTCCATCGATAGGCACGCCCGACTGGCAGTAAGGCACTCCGCAGTCCATACAGCGCGCAGCCTGCTCAGACTGCTCTTCGTTCGAAAGATAAAGATGGAACTCATTGTAATGCTTTATCCTCTCAAGAGGCTCTTCTGCCTGAGAAGTCTTTCTCTGATATTCCAGAAATCCAAGATTCTTACCCATTAGTGAGCACCTCCTTCGTATTCATAGAACGCGCTTTCTACAGCCTGCTCGTTGCTCATGCCCTTCTGCTCGTATTTAGTTACAAGATCAAGCATCCTCTTATAGTCATGAGGCATGATCTTCTTGAACTTAGGCAGGTATTCCTCGAAATTATCGAGTATGCGCTTGCCCTTTTCTGAGCCCGTAACTCTTACGTGCTCTTCTATAAGACCCTTGAGCTCGGCAACGTCAGTGTTTCTCTCTACCTTTTCAAGAGATACCATAGTTCTGTTGAGCTTTCTGTAAACGTCGTTTTCCTCGTCAAGTACATAAGCTATACCGCCTGACATGCCCGCAGCAAGGTTTTCGCCTACAGTTCCGAGTATTACTACGCGGCCGCCGGTCATGTACTCTATACCGTGGTTTCCTACGCCCTCTACAACTGCTGTAGCGCCTGAGTTGCGGACGCAGAATCTTTCGCCCGCTACGCCGTTTACAAAGAGCTTTCCGCTTGTAGCGCCGTAAAGCGCAACGTTTCCGATTATTATGTTCTCGTCAGCCTTAAACGTAGTGTTCTTAGGCGGATAAACTATTATAGTACCGCCGCTGAGACCCTTGCCGATGTAGTCATTGCTGTCGCCGCAAAGCTCGAGCGTAAGTCCCTTAGGAATGAATGCTCCGAAGCTCTGGCCGCCCGCGCCCTCACACTTTATATGATAAATATCGTCTTCGAGCGTATTTCCGTATAATTTAGTTATCTTTGAGCCGAATACAGTACCGAAAGCTCTGTCAGTGTTGCTGACTTTAAGAGAAAGCTGTGCAGGCTCTTTCTTTTCGAGCTTTGACTTGAGCTGCTTGTAAAGCACAGTCTCGTCCTTCGTGCTCCTTATCCGAAAATCATAAGATTCAGCAGGCACGAATGTCTTCTTTACATTATTTCCCGTAAATGGATTTTCAAGTAATGATTTAAGTTCAGCAGTCTTAGCCTTTCCTGTAAGCTTGCTCTCGTCTACCTTGAGCATATCCGTACGACCTACCATCTCGGCTACAGTCCTGAAGCCGAGCTTTGCCATGTATTCTCTGAGCTCTTCGGCTATGAAGAGCATGCAGTTCTTAACGTGCTCCGGCTTGCCTATGAATCTCTTTCTGAGCTCAGGGTTCTGAGTAGCCACGCCTACAGGGCAGCTGTCTCTGTTGCACACGCGCATCATTACGCAGCCTATAGAAACCATAGGCAGAGTAGCGAATCCGAATTCCTCCGCGCCAAGCAGAGCTGCGATCGCAACGTCACGACCTGTCATGAGCTTGCCGTCTGTTTCGAGCTTTACGCGCGTTCTCAGTCCGTTCATGATAAGCGTCTGGTGCGCTTCTGCAAGTCCGAGCTCCCAAGGGAGTCCCGCGCCCGCTACAGAGTTCATAGGCGCAGCGCCCGTTCCTCCGTCAAAGCCAGAGATAAGTATTACCTCCGCACCTGCCTTTGCAACGCCCGCAGCGATAGTTCCTACGCCTGCTTCAGAAACGAGCTTGACGTTTATAGCCGCATCCTGATTTGAAGATTTCAGGTCGTATATGAGCTGCGCAAGGTCTTCTATAGAATAAATATCGTGATGAGGCGGTGGAGATATCAGTCCTACGCCCGGCGTCGAAAATCTCGTAGCCGCTATCGCAGGATATACCTTATTGCCCGGAAGGTGTCCTCCCTCGCCCGGCTTAGCGCCCTGTGCCATCTTTATCTGTATTTCCTTCGCGCTTACGAGGTATTCCGACGTCACGCCGAATCTCGCCGAAGCTACCTGCTTTATAGCGCTGTTTCTGTTCTTTCCGTCAGAGCCAACCTTGAAGCGTTCTACGTGCTCGCCGCCCTCTCCCGTGTTTGACTTGCCGCCGAGCTCGTTCATCGCTATAGCGAGCGTTTCGTGAGCCTCGAGCGACAGCGCACCGTATGACATAGCTCCTATCTTAAAGCGCTTTACTATAGACTCTGCGCTCTCTACCTCGCTCAACGGTATTTCCTTCTGCTTGTAGTCGAAATCCATAAGGCTTCTGATATGAGTAGCGCCGAGCTCCTCATCTATCATATGCGAGTATTCCTTGAATTTACCGTAGCTGTCAGTCCTTACAGCCTCCTGAAACTTGTGAATAGTTGCAGGATTATATAAATGCTGTTCCTCTCCGCCGACGAATTTATGATATCCGATGCTGTCGAGCGACAGGTCGCTTCTGAGTCCGAGCGGGTCGAACGCCTTGTCATGTCTCTTTCTTACGTCGTTTTCAATATCCTCGAGGCTTATGCCGCCTATAGGAGATACTGTATTTGTAAAGTACTTGTCTATTACAGCCTTGCTTATGCCGACAGCCTCAAATATCTGAGCGCCCATGTAAGACTGTATAGTTGAGATACCCATCTTTGACGCGATCTTGAGTATGCCTGCGAGTATGCCGTTGCAGTAATCCTCAGACGCAGGATAGTATTCCTTGTCAAGTATGTTGTTGTCTATCATGTTCTTGATCGAGTCAAGAGCGAGATACGGGTTTACAGCGCTTGCGCCGTAGCCGAGCAGAGTCGCGAAATGATGTACCTCGCGCGGCTCGCCGCTCTCAAGTATGAGTGAAAGCTGAGTTCTGTTCTTTGTCCTTACGAGGTGCTGCTGAACAGCTGAAACTGCAAGCAGTGAAGGAACAGGAACGTGATACTCGTCTACCTCGCGGTCTGAAAGTATGAGGATATTTGCGCCGTCACGTATAGCCCTGTCTGTCAGCAGGAATATGTTTTCAAGCGCGTCCTCGAGAGTCGTATCTTTATAATATGTAATAGGAATTATTTTTACTTTATAGCCGTCTACCTTCATGTGCTTTATCTTGAGCATGTCGGTATTAGTCAGGATAGGATTCCTCACGCGGATAGACTTGCAGCTCTCAGGCGAATCCTTCAGCAGGTTGCCAGAAGCGCCGAGGTAAACGTGCGTAGACGTTACTATTTCTTCTCTGATGGCGTCTATAGGCGGGTTAGTTACCTGCGCGAAAAGCTGCTTGAAATAGCTGAACAGCGAAGGATCTGTCTTTGACAGGAATGACAGCGGAACGTCAGTACCCATTGCAACTATAGGCTCTTCTCCCTTTGTCGCTGTATTCTTCAAGTACCAGAATACGTCCTCATACGTATAGCCGAATACCTTCTGGAGCTTCTGGAGCTCTTCTTCCGAATACTTTATGTCGGCCTTGTTAGGAATCTTTATGTCTTTAAGTAATGTAAGATTATCCTCGAGCCATTCGCCGTAAGGCTGCTCCATTGCGTATTTCATCTTAAGGTCGTTATCATCTATTATCTCGCCCTTTTTAGTGTCTACGAGCAGCATTTTGCCCGGACGCAGTCTGTCCTTTATAAGTATTTCAGAAGGATCTATATCGAAAACTCCGACCTCTGATGAAAGAATGAGATACCCGTCCTTAGTGACATAATAGCGCGAAGGTCTGAGGCCGTTTCTGTCGAGCACAGCGCCCATGACGTCGCCGTCACTGAAAAGTATGGAAGCAGGACCGTCCCATGGCTCCATAAGAGTAGCCTCGTACTGGTAAAAATCACGCTTGTTCTGGTTCATGTTCCTGTCATTTACCCACGGCTCAGGGATGCAGATCATAAGAGCCTTAGGCAGATCCATACCCATCATCATCAGGAATTCCAGCGTATTATCGAGCATAGCCGAATCGGAAGCCCAGTGGTCTACGGCAGGCAGGACTTTGTAAAGATCCTCACTAAAAACGCCGCCCTGCATAGTCTCCTCACGAGAGCTCATCTTATTGACATTACCGCGGATAGTGTTTATCTCGCCATTGTGTACTATAAGGCGGTTAGGATGCGCGCGCTCCCATGATGGGAATGTGTTTGTAGAGAATCTTGAGTGTACGAGCGCTATGGCAGACTTGAACTCTTCATCCTGCAGATCAAGATAAAATGCTCTGAGCTGGTTTACCATAAACATGCCCTTATAAACTATAGTCCTGCTCGACAGCGAACAGACGTATGTATTGTTGTTAGTCTTTTCAAAAATTCTTCTCGCAACGTAAAGCTTTCTGTCGAACTCTATGCCTGCCTTAATATTTCTCGGTCTTTTTACGAATGCCTGATAAATAGCCGGCTTGCATTCGAGTGCCGTCTTTCCGAGGACTCCGTCCACAACAGGAACCTTTCTCCATCCGAGGAACTTGAGTCCTTCCTTTTCGAGAACGACTTCAAAAAGCTTCTTAGCCTGATTGCGCTTCATTTCATCTTCAGGGAAGAAGAACATTCCAACGCCGAAGCTGCCGTCAGCCGGAAGCTCGAGCTCTTTTACTTTATTGACAAAAAATCTGTGAGGGATCTGAAGCAGTATACCTACACCGTCGCCCGTCTCTCCGAGCGCGTCCTTTCCTGCTCTGTGCTCAAGTCTCTCAACTATAGTCAGCGCGTCTGCAACTGTCTTGTGAGTTTTTACACCCTTGATGTTCACGATCGCGCCGATACCGCAGTTATCATGCTCATATGCAGGATCGTAAAGCGGCGGTCTTTCTGCGGCAGGCCTTGCCTGCCCTATCTGGTATTCATGTTCCATAAATCGCTACCTCCTGTAATTATTTATGAGTATAGAAAAATATCCCGAAGGTTTTTTTCGGGATATTTTGTATGCAAAAGTAGTTTTAAATACAATCCACAAATTGTATTCATTATAATTTCGCGGTATATGATTGTCAATATAACAGGAAAAATTTGCGTGTTTTTTTGTAAAAGCATAAAAGTTTTCCATGCATTGTTGTTTTTTTAACGTAATCTGAATAAAATATGCTTTTCTTTTGTTTTGCAAAAGAAATTTTACTTGCAGTTTACATAATTTCTAATATATAGAAAGAATGTAAATTATGCTTTAAGTATCGAGCTGTATATTTTTCTGAGATCGTCCGTTGAAAGCGCCGCCGGATTATTAGAAAGTCTCTGAGCATTTACAGATGACGCGAGCACGTCAATGTCACCCTCAGACTTTATCTCAGGCGTTTCAAGTCCGAGTGAATCAATGAATTCCTCAATGAATGAAACCGCCTCCGCAGGAGACGCGCTGCCCAGCAGCGCCGCAAGCTTCGCAAACCCGTCGTCAACGTACTCGCGCCCGCGCGGATCCTGCAGCTTTACATTGTTTTCGAGCATATATTTCCAAAGCTTCGGCAGGCAGAGCGCCGCAGCGTGACCGTGCGCTATGCCGTACATAGACGTCAGCTTGTAGCACATCGCGTGTGCTGCCGTTGTCGTAGTCATGTTTATCGCCTGACCCGCGAGATTCGCAGCGCGCAGCATGCCTTTGTTGCCCTCCGGCGTATCTGCCAGATAAGCGTCACGCGCAGCCATCACTTCCTTTATCGCAGCGCCCGCAAGCTCTCTGCTTTCTTCTGTAGACTTTACAGACCAGAAAGACTCTATAGCGTGGCACATAGCGTCCATCATCGTAGCCTTTCTCTGGTATTCAGGAAGCCCCTCGAGCAGCGCCGGGTCAAGTATAACGTACTCAGGCAGCAGGCTGTCGTCAGATACTGAACACTTTTTTCCTTCATAATATATGACTGCGAAGTGAGTAGACTCGCTTCCCGTGCCTGCTGTGCTCGGTATCGCAAGGTGCGGTATCGCGTTCGGGATCATCTTCTGATTTACATACGGCGTATCATCGTCCATCCTTATGAACGCTTTTATGCTTTTCGCTACGTCCATCGGGCTGCCGCCGCCTGCCGATATTATAAAGTCGCATTCATTCTCTCGGAAGCTCCTGAGTCCTTTTACAACAGACTCGTATTTAGGATTCGGCTCGTAATCATGAAACGCTGTTATATTGAATTTATCGTTTTTCATGAGCATATCATAAACGGGGCGTCTCATGAATGAGCGTCCGCAGACGAGAAACGGCCTCGTGCTGCCGTATTTTTCAAGTATATCGATGATAGAGCCGTAGAGCTCTTCTGTTTCTGTTATATTCTGCTTTTTTATCATTTCGTTTTCCTCGTTTTTCACAATACTTGTTTTTAATATTTATTTCTGCGTCATACCGCTGTATCTACACTTGTTCGCCTGCGATGTTTAATGTATAATAACTGCGCGTTTTTTACGCTGTGTGCCGGCCGGGCCGGCGCGTACATTTACATTTATTTACATTAAAATTTATAATATTTATTTTCGGATATTTATTTGATACGGAGGCGGTACATATGGCTCAGGACAAGATCATGATAGTTGACGATGAGACGGATATCATAGACATGATACGCATGCATCTCACAAGGCAGGGATACGATATCATATGGACCGACGACAGCAACAATGCGGTCGAGCTTCTGGAAAAGGAACAGCCGCAGCTCGTGCTGCTCGATATCATGATGCCGGGCGTTGACGGCTACGAGCTTTGCAGCCGCATACGCGAGGTATCGTCCGTGCCTGTAATATTTATGAGCTGCAAGACTAAGGACATGGACAAGGTCATGGGCTTTTCTATCGGCGGCGATGACTATATCACAAAGCCGTTCAGCCTGGCGGAGCTGACCGCCCGCGTTCAGGCGCATCTCAGGCGCTCTCATATGAACGCCGCCGCGTCACCGGCGCCGGGAGATACCGACTACACTGCTTCCTCTGCCAATATAAACGGCAGCCCGGCGTCATCATGCGGTGATATACATATAGATACGGAATCTCATTCGGCGTACTTCGCCTCTGCAGAGCTGACGCTCACGGCAAAGGAATATGACCTTCTGTGCCTGCTCGTAAAATACCCTAATCGCGTCTTTACGCCGCGCCAGATATTTGACGCGCTCTGGGACTCGTACGGGCTCGAGAACGACGTAAGGACTGTAGCCGTGCATATAAGCAACCTGCGCAGGAAGCTTGAAAAAGCAGGCGCCCCTAAGGGATGCATTCGCACCGTCAGAGGCGTCGGCTACAAGCTCACCGACGCCGCGCATATTTAACAGGGGCCTCCACCCCTGCTATGCGGCTGGCCGCAACATCGATGTTTTATTCGTACAGATTTATTCGTACATTATTAATTATTTATTTTTTATTATTTATTATAAACTACAGGCATCGCTACGCCCATCTCACCGAGAGCTTCCTTCATCGCTGCGTAGAAGTTCGTGATGTCCTCAGGTACGAGCGTTCCGAGAGCGCACAGGCGGAATGTCGGGAGCGACGATACCTTGCCCGGGTAGATAGTAAAGCCCTTCGCGTAGAGCAGGTCGTGCATCTTTTCGAAGCTGAACGCCGGATCGTCAGGGTACTTGAGCGATACTACGAGTCTTGACTGATGCTCTTCCTTTATGATCATCTCAAAGCCGAGCTCCTTTGCGCCGTTAACGAGAGCCTTCCATACGGCCTGATGTCTTTCCCACTTTGCTTCCTCGCCGACTTCCCAGTATTCCTTTATCGCCTGACGAGTAGCGTAAATAGTCTGTACAGGAGGAGTGAAGTGCATCTCGCCCTTTTCCTTGATGAAGCTGTACTGCATATAGAGGTTAGTGTAGTATGAGCGAGTCGGGTAGTCCTTTGACGCTTCGATCATCTCTGTGTTGCCTATAACGTATGAGAGGCCTGTCATCGACATGAGGCCCTTCTGTGCGGAAGCCATTACGAAATCGAGGTTATCCTTGTCCATGTCTATAGGGATCATAGCATATGAGGACGTTGTATCTACTACCATCGCGCAGCCGTACTTGTGAGCTGCTGCGCCGACCTCTCTTATCGGATTGAGGACGCCCGTACCTGTCTCGTGGTGGCAGCAGTAAACTACGGCTATGTCAGGGTCGCTCCTGAGAGCTTCTTCTACCTTTTCAACGTCGATAGGAACTGTGATAGGCAGCTTCAGGTTTACATGGTCGATGTGGTAATACTCGCAGACCTCTGCAGCGCGGCCTGAGTAAGCGCCGTTGTTTACTACGAGGATCTTCTTGTCGGCAGGAACGAGCGAGTTTACGCAAGCGTCTATGTTTACCGTGCCGGAGCCGCAGAAGAGCACTGCAGTGTACTTGTCGAGGTCGCCGTGGACTATCTTAACGAGGTCTTCGCCCATTTCCTTCATGATCTGTCCGAATTCCTTTTCTCTCGGGCAGATGTCAGGCACTACCTGAGCGTACTTTACGCTGTCTGTAGTCGTTGCAGGACCCGGATTGAGCAGCACGTTTCTCTTAACTGCAGGCAGTCCGTTGATATTTACTTCCGGTAATCCTTTGATCTTTGTCATTTTGTTTTCCTCCTGAAGAATTCTTTTAATTCCATTTTCTTAATATATGAATGATTTAATTGTTTGCAATATTTTTCGGTAATGAATTTCATACCTTGCGTCGGCCCGGCCGACCCGCTGCGCTCCGCGCATTATTGCATTATCACATTATTACTGCATAAATATTAGTGAACCTCTCCGAGAGCCGCCTTGCGTGATGAGCCGCGTGACGATATAAGCGAGAGTATCACCATAGCCGCGCATACAGCCGCTATAGTTACGAAAAGCATGTTCCAGTTGCCCTTTTCGACTGAGAAGCCAAACACTAAAGCCTGTACTGACGCACCCAGATAAGCTACGAAATCGAGTATACCGCTTGCCGTGCCTGCGAACTGTCTGCCGCCTACGTCGAGCGCGAACGCCCATACGAGGCCGTTTATAGCGTAGAGGAAGAATCCTGCGATGAAGAGCAGCACGCTTACTGCGACCATATTTGTCGTGAATAGCAGTCCTACTATCGCCGTTCCGCCTACTATGGCGCACAGGATAACTGCCGGGAGCCTGTCTTCCTTACAATATTTGTCAGTCAACGTCGGAATAACGAGAGTGCCGAGACCCATGCCGATCGGCAGGAGCAGGCTTCCCATCAGGCCCTCGCTGATGTCAACGCCTATACTATTAGTAAAGTAAAGCGGTACCCATGTGAGCAATCCGTATCTCGCAATGTTTGCAAACGCTATGATAAGAAGCCATATGTCGAACTTCCACTGCTTTACGAGGTATATGTACGGGTAAAGCTTTCCCTTGCCGCTTATAACGTCCGCCATCTTCTTTTCCTGCTCGGCGTTTGAGCTGCTGTCCTGATAATCAGGCAGCCCTACGGCCTGCGGGCTTGCCTTTACCATAAATATGTAAATAACTGTCATCGCAGCCGCTATAACTACAGGGAATATGAACGCCGCTCTCCATCCCATCGACGGCGCTACCGTAAATGAAACGAGCACTGCGACCATCGCTACCGCCTGACCGAAGCCCGAGAAGCCGTTTGCCATGCCTGTAGCGAAGCCTCTTGAGTTGCCCGGCCACCACTTTGACAGGAGCGACATTCCAGGCGCCCACGCCATCGACTGGAAGTATCCGTTTATGCCCCAGAGGACTATTATCACCGGGAGCGAGCTCTGGAAGCTTATTACGATATTTACTATTGCTGACAGGAGCACCGACCCTACGATGAAGCGATTGACTCCGACTATCTCTCCGAGCCTTCCGTTAAACAGATGGCCTATACCGTACGTCCAGAAAAATACCGACGAGAGGATACCGAGCTGCGCCGCCGTCCAGCCCTCCTCTTCCATCATAAGCGGCATCGCCGAGCTTAAGTTCAGCCTTCCGCAATACAGGAAGCAATATAATACGGAAAATCCGAGCAGCGCCTTCCATGCATTCTTCTTAAATGTTCTGTACTGTTCCGGCGTGTAGCCGAACGTACTCTTTCCTTTCTCTTTCATATGCTGACATCCTCCTTTTCTCTCATTTTTTCGGCTTTGCGATCTAAGAATAAGATCTATGAATAATTTTCCGACCGTGCGCGGGCCCGGCCCGCAAATTATCTCATAACATTTATTCTCCGATATTCATCCGGATAAAAGAAAAAGATCCTTAAACTTTCTGACTCTTCACGCCGTTGTGAAGAAGCAGAAATTTTAAGGACCTTCTGAAATACGGTCTTCGTTATCTTTAATTTTATTGATCTTAAATCGTCCGATCTTTGATCAATCGTCCGATCTTTGATCGTGCTGCCGTTGTGTCTGAGCATGGTTATAATATAAAGAGGATTTTTAAGAAAATCGTCATGATTTTCAAAAGTTTTTTCAAAGAGTTTTTAAAGGAATTTTAAAGATTTGCCGGTTGATTGTATACAAGTATTCATTTTTCAACGTTTCTGCGGCGTTTTCTCTGATGCGAGTATGATCGTATTTTTTCTGCATATGAATACTGAAAGCACTGTCATTATGATGCAGACGAGCTCCATTACGAGAAATACGAGTATACCGTTGTCCGTTCCGGAAAGGACTGTCTGCGATATCATCTCCTGTGCCGCCGCTCCTATGTACGCGCAGCCGTTGAATATGCCCGCGGCTTTTCCCGTAGCTTCGCTGTCGAGCGCAGTAAGCCATAAAATTCCGTTTATGCCGTATAAAAAGAATCCTGTGAAGAATATTTCGGTCATTATGGTCGCCAGCTCTGTCTGCGACGGGAATACTGCTATGAGCATGGCGCACAGCGCCGCAGACGCCGCGGCTGTAAGCGCTCTGTTTTCTCTGAAATATCTTTCTGTAATTATGCATATTACGAACGTGCCGACTCCCATGCCCGCAGCGAGGACCGTTTCCGCGGCGCTGTCCGCGCTTATCGCCTCGCGCAGCGAGCTGCCGTAATAGACTGATATCCATTTCAGCAGACCGTATCTGCAGAGGCTTGAGAGGAAGGCTATGGCGCACCACATCAGGAAATTTCTGTCTTTTGTTATAGATGCTTTGTCATCAGGCGCGCTTTTTTGCGCTTTTTCTTTGGGACGACGCGCGGCGGCGTTAATGCTGAGATCGAGATCATGCTGCACGTTGTCGGGCTCATTATCGGGTGTTTTCGAGGCGTTGGCTTTTGCTTCTGCAGGCGAAGTGGCGCTTTGGGATAACAGGTGTGCAGGAGCGGCCGCGTACGGGCTGTGCGGCTTTTCCCGGCTGCCGCGGTCGGGCTTTGCCGAGCCTGCGCGCTGTCTGAGCGCCGCGCCGTAAACTGCTGTAAATGATACGAGCACGGCTGCTATGAGGGCCGCGGCTGTGGGCGACGCTGTCAGTATGAGCTGCGGCGCTGCAAATGTCAGTATATGCGCCGCGCCTGACGCGCTGTTTATAATGCCTATGCCTGTGCCGCGGCTTTTTTCGCCGAAAAATTCTTTTATCATCAGAACGCCGCCGAGCCACAGAAAGCTCTGCATGTATCCGTTTATGGCGCGCAGTATCCACAGAGCGACTGCGCCTGCCTGTGATGCTGCTGTTCCGTCAGTTATCAGGAGCATCGTCATTATGCTCATTATAAACGAGCTTCCCGCGCCTATTATCACAGAAATGCGCCCTCCGAGCCGTTCAGCCGCGCCGCCGTTTACTATATTTCCCGCGGCGTAAAGCAGGAATACAGCAGTCAACGCCGCGCCGCCGCCCTGTGCGGCGGCGCTTCCTGCGTATATGCCGTTTGAAAAGTCGCTGCCCGAGTAGCGCTCCAGATACGCGAAGCTGTATATGGCAAAAAAGAGCGCGGTAAGCGCTGTCGGTATTATGTTTTCCGAAATACATGTTTTATTTTCCATCTTCATATTTTGCACCTGAGGTCTTATCAGTTTAAAAAAATCATAATTTTGTCAATACAGGACGCCTTTTTGTTGCCTGCGAAATATACGTGACGGTTGAAGTCCTGCCCGTATCTCTGATACGGCGCGCAGGTCTCATACAGAAATTGCGCATTTTA
>CAVGAH010000007.1:0-30781 GCA_963627215.1 bacterium
CGCTTGATCAGTGCGGCGCGTAGCTTGCAACGGCGCCAGCGGAGCTTCTGCTCCGTTCGAGTTTCGGTGGGAGATTATTACCCACCACCGAAAGTCGGGAATGGAACCCGCCGCTTATAGAGGCGGGGGACATCTGGCGCTACGTTATAATATGAATGTTGCCACCTCCAAAATGAAAGGAGGTGATAAAATGATTTCTGAAATGTTAATGGCTATCATGGCAAATGTAGTCAGCTACTATATTTGCAAATGGTTAGATAGCAAATTTTAAAGGCAACCATAGCCTGCAGGCATAAATCACCTGATTATGTACATTACATAATAAACGAAATAGAAAAACCTCGAAGCTGCAACTTCGAGGTTTTTCGTTTTTTCTCCAAAATTTAGATTTCTGAAATATTAATACAATGTTATTGTACTATGCTTAATTTAAAAAGTCAATACAATTTCACTTTTTATGCAGTATATTCTTACTCTTTAGTAACTGCATCATCGAATCTGACGATCTTTGCAAATGTCTTGGCGTCAAGGCTTGCGCCGCCTACGAGCGCGCCGTCTATGTCGCTCATCGACATGAGCTCTGCAATGTTTTCAGGCTTTACGCTTCCGCCGTACTGGATAATTACTTCCTTTGCCACTTCAGGGCCGTACTTTGCTTCTACACAGCCGCGTATAAAAGCTGCCATTTCGTTCGCCTGCGCGGACGTAGCTGTTTTTCCTGTGCCTATTGCCCATACAGGCTCATAGGCTATTACAGTTTTGAGCATTTCTTCCGGCGTAACATCTGCAAGTGATTCGTTGAGCATATCGCCTACAGCGTTTTCGTAATTTCCAAACTCGCGTTCCTCAAGCGTTTCGCCTACGCACAGTATAGGTCTGATATTGTGCGCTACAGCCGCCTTTACTTTCTTTGCGCATGCTTCGCTCGTCTCGCCGAAATACTGACGGCGTTCTGAGTGTCCGATTATTACACACTCTATTCCCATGTCCTTGAGCATTGCCGGTGATATCTCGCCTGTAAATGCTCCGCTTTCCTCAAAATGCATGTTCTGTGCTCCCACCATTATGTTGCGGAGCACGAATATTACCTTGAGCGCTGCCATGTGTATGTAAGGCACGCATATGGCTACATCTACCTTCTTAAGGTCTACGTTTTCTCTTTTAAGGTATTCAACGATGTCCTCGCCGTATCTTACGGAATCCTCTACCAGCATGTTCATTTTCCAGTTTGCTGCTATAAAAGGTTTTCTCATTATATAAAACTCCTTGTTAAAACTCAGGCCCGCATCAGCTTTCCGGCAAATGCGGACCTGGTCAAGATCTTTTTATTTGATTTTTCAACTAAAATCGGCTGCGGCATAAGCCGCGGAAAGCACAGCCGGTGACGGCTGCAGTTATTAAAGCATTTATTATGCGTCAAGCAGGCACGCTACGCCAGGGAGCACCTTTCCTTCGAGGAATTCAAGCGATGCTCCGCCGCCTGTTGATATATGTGAGATATTCGCTTCGAGGTCGAACTTGCGGGCTGCTGCTGCGCTGTCGCCTCCGCCTACTACTGTAGTGCCTGCGCATTCGTTGAGCGCTTCTGCTATGGCCTTTGTGCCTGCTGCGAAGTTATCCATTTCAAATACGCCCATAGGTCCGTTCCATACTACAGTCTTTGATTCGAGTATAGCCTGTCTGTAAAGCTCACGAGTCTTTGGTCCGATATCGAGACCCATCTTGTCTGCAGGCATTCCATCTGCAGGATATACCTCTGACGGAGAATCGTTTGCGAATTCAGGCGCGCATACTACGTCTACAGGGAGCAGGAACTTAACGCCCTTTTCCTCTGCCTTTTTAAGAAGCTCAAGCGTCATAGGCATTTTGTCCTCTTCGAGGAGCGATGTGCCTATCTCATGACCCTGAGCCTTGAGGAATGTATACGCCATGCCGCCGCCTACTATTATAGTATCTACCTTTTCTATAAGATTTTCGATCAGAGGGATCTTATCTCCTACCTTTGCTCCGCCCATTACTGCTGTGAAAGGTCTTTCAGGCGCTTCGAGCATGTCGCCGAAGAATCTTATCTCCTTTTCCATGAGGAAGCCGCTTACTGCAGGGAGATAGTCAGCTATACCGGCAGTAGAGCAGTGCGCTCTGTGAGCAGTTCCGAACGCGTCGTTTACAAATATCTCAGCGAGGTCTGTAAGCTCTTTACTGAACTCAGGAACATTCTTAGTCTCTTCTTCTCTGAATCTTACGTTTTCTATGAGCATTACTTCGCCGTCAGCAAGAGCAGCTGCAGCAGCCTTTGTTTCAGGACCGACCACCTCAGGCTCACTTACAAATTTAACAGGCATGTCAAGAAGCTCAGCAAGTCTTTCGGCTACTACCTTCAGCGAGTATTTCATATCAGGCTTTCCCTTAGGTCTGCCCATATGCGAAGCTATTATGACTCTTGCTCCGTTGTCTGCCAGATACTTTATCGTAGGAATAGCTCCGACTATCCTTCTGTCATCTGTTATAACGCCGTTATCGTCTGTCGGGACATTGAAATCGCATCTTACAAAAACGCGCTTTCCTTTTACCTCGATGTCCTTTACAGTCTTTTTCATTTTGGTCTTCCTCCATAAAAATTTAAAAGTTTAAAGCGTAGCAGAGCACTGACAAGCTCGCTTGATCAGTGCGGCGCGTAGCTTGCAACGGCGCCAGCGGAGCTTCTGCTCCGCCCGGGTTTCGGTGGGAGATTATTACCCGCCACCGAAAGTCGGGAATGGAACCCGCCGCCTATAGAGGCGGGGGACATCTGGCGCTACGTTATATTTTTATTTACTTTGCCTTTGCGCGCCGTCTCCTCATCGAGGATGACGGTATACCGAGCTCTTCACGGTATTTAGCAACTGTACGCCTTGATATTTCAACGCCTGTGACCATTATAGCCTCAGCTATCGATCTGTCGCTGAGCGGCATAGTCCTGTCCTCTGACTCGACTATCGAGCTTATAAGGACCTTGAGCGCTTCTGCCGATGTTGCATCACCGTTAGCAGCTGCGAACCTGCTCGTTCCGCTGAAAAAATATCTCAGCTCGTAAACGCCCTGCGGGGACTGCATGTATTTGCCGTTGACCGCACGGCTCACCGTGGATTCATGTATGCCTACCTCTTCAGCTATCTCTTTCATTGTAAGAGGCTTAAGAGCGGACTTTCCTTTTTCAAAAAACTCCTTCTGATGATCGACTATCGCCTGAGTTACTTTTGTTATAGTCTCATTGCGCTGCTCTATGCTGCGCACGAGCCACATAGCAGTATTGAATCGACCTGAAAGGAACGCTGCAACGCCCGAATTTTTTTCTGCATCACGGAGCATGTTCCTGTATTCGTTTCGTATTATCACCTTCGGAGTAGAGCTCGAATTTATCGACGCAGTAAGCACCCCGTTATTATTCTCTACAGTTACATCAGGAACTATGTAATTTGTCGACTGCGGAGCAGCAAACATTCTTCCCGGCTTCGGTTCGAGTGACCGCAGCAGGTCAGCTATATCCTGTACTTTATATACTGAAAGTCCCATTGCTTTTGAAACTGCTGACAGCCTGTTCATAGCGATGTCTTCGAGGTGATCTGTGAGTATCACGCCGATATCGTCTGTATACCTGTCCATGGCCTTAAGCTGAAGCTCAAGACACTCTGCAAGATTTCTCGCTCCTACACCGGCCGGCTCAAACGTCCATACGAGCTCAAGAGCCTTCTGTACGTCATCAGCAGGGACATTCAATTCTTCTGCTATATCGCTTACGGAGCATGTCATATATCCGTTATCGTCAAGTGTCTGTATGATATATGCTGCAACAGCGCGCGTCATATACGGTGCTCCCGTCATTTCGACCTGATTCAGAAGATTTTCTTCAAGCGTCATGTCATCAGCCACCATATAATCATATCTGTCGCTGTCCTGCGTATCGTATGTGTTTCGACCGTAGTAATTATCGTCATCGTAACCCATATTCTCAGCGTAATTGTACCAGTCCTCAGCGTCCCATTCTCTGTCGGCGTTCTCGCCAAGCTCCTGTCCGATGCTTTCAGCCTCATAATCGGCATTATAATCATCACCGTCCGAAGCGGCTTCGATGCTGTCAGCAGTTTCACTTATCGGCTGTTGTATAACATAATCAGGATCCTCCAGTTCTATTACAGGATTTTCCATCATCATATCATAAATGTAATCAACAAGCTCACCTCTGCTGTATTGAAGAACGTTAAGAGACTGGATCATCTCAGGTGTCAGCGTAAGCTTCTGACTCAGCTCTGTATTGAGGTCATTTCTGAAAATAAGCTCCATAATGCGCTCCCGTTTATTTAAACAAAAAGAAAATTAGACGTTTAAAACGCTTCTTCAATTATATCATAATATAACTTTTTTCTCAAATGATTTAGATCACGTTGGCACGGAATTTGCTAAACAAGTCCCGGAAATCCATGCTGTCTGAGCGCCTCATAAAGCATTATCGCTGCTGAGTTTGACAGGTTCAGCGACCTCAGATCAGGGTGATCTCCCATAGGGATGCGGACTGCAGTATCGGGATGCTCCGCTATCAGCGCCTTAGGCAATCCGGCTGTTTCCTTACCGAAAAGTATGAAACACCCTGCCTCATAATTTACATCTGTATAGCACACGCCGCCGTGCGTCGTCGCAAGGAACAGCTTCCTGTCGCCGTACTTTGCAAGGAAATCATCAAGACTTTCATGTATCTCCATATCAAGATGATCCCAGTAATCAAGGCCCGCACGTTTAACATGTTTATCATCTATCGAAAAACCAAGCGGCTTTACGAGATGAAGCTTCGCTCCTGTTATGGCGCATGTACGCGATATATTGCCTGTGTTTGGAGGTATCTCAGGCTCCACGAGCACTATATTTATAAGTGGTTCTTTCTTTTCTGATGCTTCTGACATTTCTGTCCTCCTGCTTTATCTAAACAGAAAACGGGACCTGCAGCACGGGCTGCGCCCTGCCCGCGCGGTGACGCGCGCTGTCTGCACGCGGCCATTCCATTCATTTATGCGGACCGGTGACGCTTCCGTGTGAAAGCCCCGTTTATTTTTCATTTTTTAAAATATTAAAGATTGGCGCCGCAGCACTTCTTGTACTTCTTGCCGCTTCCGCAAGGGCACGGATCGTTTCTGCCGATGCGAACTTCCTTAACTACAGTCTTTGACTTCTTGTACGCCTTTGTGATCTCAGCGCGCTTTTCCTCTGTGAGGATAGCGTCCCACTGAGGGAGCGTATATAAGTAATCAGCCTTTGCGTCGAGCATGTTGAAATACAGCTTCTCGTAATCAACATCGAGGCTGAACTGAGTGTCAGGCTCTATGTTTTCAATATCAAGGCTTTCCTTAAGGCTGTCGTTTATGCCATCAAGGAATCCCATGAATATCTTTATATCGATATTAAGCTCTTCTGCCTTATCCTTAACAACACCCTCGTACTTGCTCTCAGGTGAAGAAAGAAGCTCAGTGTAGATCTTTGTCTCCGCGGCTGAGTATTCATTCCAGAACTTCTGGAATGTTTCATTTGTCTGACCTTCGTAAAGGTCTACCCATTCCTGATACAATGACATGGATCATTCTCCTTTTCCGATTTTTATTTCTATTATATATACAGCTATATATACAGCGCCTGCGCGCGGCCGCGCCGCAAATTCAGACACTTAGAATATTGTACCACAAACTCTGATATTTTTGAATACAAAAAACAATTAATAAAAGCAGAAAAGGAGCGTCCGTCACCGGACAAGCGATCATTTACCATGACATAGGTTCATTCATGCGCTTTACGAAATCAGCCATGATCTCTGAGATCTTTATCTCCTGCGGACAGACAGCCTCACACTGTTTGCAGGCAATGCACGCAGCAGGTCTTTTGTCCTCAGGGATAGTGCCTACAACCATAGAAGTTATGAATCCGTTCTGCATCTTAAGCTCATTGTACATGAACATGAACTCAGGGATATCAAGGCCTTTAGGACAGTGAGCCGTACAGTAGCGGCACGCAGTGCATGGGAGCATGTCGTACATGTCGCCCGCAGCAGCAATTATAGCCTTCTGCTCTTCCTCGTTCAGCGGCTTGTCCTCTTCAAATGTAGCAATGTTTGCCTTGAGCTGCTCCATATTTGACATGCCCGAAAGAATGACCTTTACATCAGGAACAGACTGAAGGAATCTGAACGCCCAGCCCGGAACAGTCTCTTCTGGACGCAGCGCTGCGAGCTTTGCAACAGCTTCATCGCTCAGCTTTACGAGACGGCCGCCGCGCAGAGGCTCCATTACCCAGATAGGGATATTGTACTCGTTGAGCAGTTCAACTTTTTCTTTTGCTTCCTGTAATATCCAGTCGAGATAGTTCAGCTGAATCTGGCAGAATTCCATTTCATCGCCGTAATTTTCCAGGAAACGTCTCATAACGTCAACTCTCGCATGAGCGGAGAAGCCTATATGCTTTATCTCGCCTGAAGCCTTTTTCTCGCGCATGAAATCCATGATGCCGTACTGCGGGTCGAGGTACTGCTCGATGTTCATCTCGCAGACATTATGGAACATGTAGAAATCAAAATAGCCAAAACCTGTTCTTTCCATCTGCTCCGCAAAAATTTCCTTTATCTTAGGCATGTTTGCCAGATCATATCCCGGGAACTTGTCAGCAACGTAAAAGCTCTCTCTCGGATACTTTGCAAGAGTCTTTCCAATTACGACTTCCGACTTACCGTTATGATAACCGTAAGCAGTATCAAAATAATTAACTCCGTGCTCCATAGCGTAATCGACCATGCGCTGAACGTGCTCCTCGTCGATATCGCTCTCAGAACCGCCCTCGACCAGCGGCAGACGCATAGCGCCCAGACCGAGCATCGAAAGCTTTTTACCATCAAACTCTCTGTAGATCATTTTGCCTTAAACCTCCATAAACTCCATTTCTTTTTTCAAAATATCAATTAATGCATTTAGCAATAATCAGCCAATACATATACTTACGTGCGTCACCGCACAGATATCGGATACCCGCCGGGGCTTACACCGAACAGTATCGAACCGCAAACAGCTATTCATACATAATTATTATAGAAGTTAAAGTCCACTTTATGTCAAGGCTTTTTTACGAGAAAACCACGCCGCCGGCATGAACTCCCGCCATATATGCTGCTTCTAAAGACCTCAGAAATATACTCATCATCGCATAACCGATAAAAAGGCAACTCTTCAAATACTTTACTCAATCATGGAAAAGAGACTCTTCAGTGTAATCACACACTAAAGAGTCTCTTTTATTTTTCTATATTTTTACATTTTATTATTGATTTTATTTCGCTTTATTGTTATAATTTTACTGTAATATTATTGTATTATTTTAATATTTTAGCTTATTTAAAAGAAAGGTACATATTATCAAGATAAAAAAAGATTTAAAGTTGATTTTTGATAGCTTTTTTGCTATCATCTTTTTAGAAAAGCATTTTGCTTTTACAAGGTATTACTATGTATAATGTGGAATTTTATGAGGATTCATATGGACGATCAGACCTTTGGGACTTTATAGAAAATCTGCGTATTAAAAGTGCGCGCAGTAAAGATTCACGTATACAGTACAAACAAATTCTTCTTTGTATCCAGCTTCTTCAGGATAACGGCACACGTCTCCCTGAAAATATAACAAAATACATCGGAGATTCTATATGGGAACTTCGCCCCGGTAACAATCGCATAATGTATTTCTATTTTAAAGACAATACTTTTGTACTCCTTCATGCTTTCAGAAAAAAATCTCAGAAAACACCCACGCGTGAAATCGAGAAAGCTAAATCTGAACGCGATGACTGGATATCAAGAAATGGGGGAAAATAATATGAAAACGTGGAATGATTACAAAGACCATGTCAGAGCTGTTGATTCTGATGCTGCCGAAGATATAAATGAAATTGAAAATATTTCCTATATTATAAGCGCTATTATATCACAGCGCCATGAGTTAGGAATAAGCCAGCGCGAACTTGCATCTATGTGCAATATGCCTCAGTCCTCTGTTGCACGTATTGAATCTCTTCGCTCTACTCCTAATCTTGATACTTTACTAAAGATATTTCGGCAGCTTGGACTAAATCTTACTGTGACTAAATCAGAAACGAATCAATCCTCTATATAAGTTAGACTATATAAAACACCGCAACCCTCCTGCCGGAAGCTTTCGCTCCCCCGGCTGAAGGTACTGCGGTGTCTGTGGTTTTGTATACAAGCAGGAACCGGCGCGCTTTAGACATTTAAACGAGCTTTCTCTGCCGCCTGCGCGCCGTCTCTCCGGCCGGCCTTAGTAGAGGTAAGGCTCATCCCAGAGGTTGAGCTTCGTGCCTTTGCCCTCCTTTAGTGCCTTTTCGTAGAGCACCTTGCCCCATGCTACGTCCTCTACAGGCATGCCGCCGATAGAATAGAGTATGATCTGGTCATCGCTCTCGCGACCCGGAAGCCTTCCGCTCAGTATGCCGCCGATATCCTCCATCCTTGATTCGTCAAGCTTGCCTTCGTGTATCATGTCGGTAAACTTGCTGCCGAAAATGAACCACTTTTCAAATGTCGGATAAGGGTATTCCTCAGCCCATGTTTCATAAAGCTTTGTATTGTCAACGACGAGCTTCGTCTTCGGATCCATAATGAATTCTTCTGTAGTGTTGAGCGCGCCCATCGCGCATATAAGAGCGCCCGGCTTTATCCACTCAGGCTCTATCCACGGATAAGTCTCCTGACCGCCTGTAGGCGTCGAAGTCGCAAAGCTCATGATATCAGAATCACGAACGCATTCCTCAAGAGTCTCGCACACGATAAAGTTCTTAAACTGCGGGCACTTTTCCTTTACGTACTCTATGCAGCGGTCTATGGATGCGCGTCCTCTGCCCTTTATTTTCAGAGTATCGAGCGACGGTCTGAGCGCCGCGAATGTCTCAATAGTAACGTCATTTATAAATCCCGGGCCTACGATGCCGAGCACCTTCGCATCCTCGCGAGCCAGCGCCTTTACGCCTGTGCCGGGAACTGCTGCAGTCCTGTAAGCGCTTATCAGGTTTGCCGACATATGAGCGAGCGGCGCTCCTGTTTCCTTGTCGTTCAGAGTCAGCATCAGTATAGAGCGAGGCAGCCCTTTTTCTCTGTTTTCGACATTTGAGCCGTACCATTTTACGCCCGCTATGTCAAACTTTCCACCGAGATAAGCAGGCATAGCCATGAATCTTCTGTCCGGGCCATCCTTCGGCATGTTCGGGAACTCAGGCTCCTTCGGGAACTGTACCATGCAGCCGTGTGAATTGCCGCTCTCACCGCCCATGCGGTAATCGCCCGCATCCAGTGTCTTAAGCACATCCTCCATGCATTCAGTACAAGCTACTACGTCATTTACTCCGAGCTCAAGTAAGTCCTTTTCATTTAAATACAGAAAGTCGATCTTTGGATAAGCCATTTTATGTTCCTCCTTTAATATATTACAATTTAATTTTTTAATACTTTCAATTAATATTTCATAATTTATTTCTTGTACTGCAGCGCGTCATAATCAGTCTCTCCCGTGCGGACTCTTACGACCTTTGCGACTTCATATACAAATATCTTTCCGGCGCCGATTCTGTCTGATTTCAGTACCGACATTGCAGTGTCTATAACGTCCTGCACAGGTATCTCCGAAACTATGACCTCTACCTTTGCCTTTGGGAGCAGGCTCATGTCTGCTACGGCGCCGCGGTAATGCGTTACTCCGCCATGCTGCGTTCCGCAGCCTTCTACGTGCGTCACTGTGATGCCCTGTATCCCGAGCTCGTTTAACGCTGCTTTCAGCGGAACGAGTTTGTCAGGGTTTATAATCATCGTTACATTGTACATTGCACATGTTGCCGCTGTTTTTGCTGTTCCCGCCATTGTTTTTCCCTCCTTTAAATTTTCTGAATTTTTCCTATCATTATATATATCTGTTTGTGAGACATTTCCTGTCGTTCCCGGCGGAGCCGTTTTGCTTCCTGTTGGGTGGCTGGGCCACCGCCGGATGTTGCTATTATTAGTTCACTAATTCATTAATTCATTAATACTTTTCGGGGTACGCGATCATTCCGTGCTCTGTTATGTCAAGGCCGGCAAGCTCGATTTCCTCCGAAACTCTTATGCCTATCGTCTTTTTCAGGACGAATATTATTATGCCGACGCATATAAATGTGAACGTCCATATGGATATCAGACCGATGAACTGTGACAGCAGCCTTCCGGCGCCGCCTCCGTAAAAAAGACCGTTCTCGGTAGACAGGAATCCCGGAAGGATGACACCGAGCGAGCCGCTCACGCCATGGAGCGATATCGCGCCTGCCACGTCGTCTACATGTAATTTATTGTCAACTATCGAAACGCTTATCGTAAACATTATCGCCGCGATCACTCCGATGAGCATCGAGCCGAGATAGCTGACCTCCGCGACTCCCGTGCATACAGCGACGAGTCCTGCGAGAGCGCCGTTCATTGCGAGCGTCGGATCGGGCTTTCCGTACTTTATCCATGTGAAGAAAAGCGCCGTAAGTCCGCCCGCCGCGGCTGCAAATGTCGTTGTTACAGTCGTGTAAAGCGTTACATTGTCGAACGCCAGCTCCGAGCCGGGATTGAATCCGTACCAGCCAACCCAGAGGATGAAGCCGCCGAGCATCGCCATAGAAATGTTATGACCGGGTATTGCAACCGACTTTCCGTTCACGTACTTTCCGATGCGAGGACCTACGCCGATAGTGGCTACGAGCGCCGCTATGCCTCCGCACATGTGGACCGCGCCGGAACCGGCGAAATCAGTAAATCCGATCTGCGACAGCCAGCCGCCTCCCCATATCCAGTGGCCGATGACCGGGTAAACGATACCTGTCATCAAAGCGCTGAGTATGAGATATGTGTTGAATTTGAATCTTTCTGCGACCGCGCCGGAAATGATAGTCGCTGTAGTCGCGCAGAACATCGTCTGGAAGAGCAGGTACACCTGCGGCGAAAGCGAGCCCTCAAGCCCCTGCCATACGCCGAGGTCCTGATTCAGTGGGTCGAGGAATCCGTTTATTCCTATCAGCCCGTGCCAGTCGTCTCCGTACATGAAACCGAAGCCTATAAAATAGTAGACAAGCGCGCCTACGCAGAAATCGCAGAAATTTTTGAGCCATATATTGCATGCGTTCTTGCCTCTGGCGAATCCGCTCTCGCAGCAGGCGAAGCCCATCTGCATCATGAATACGAATACTGATGCGCACAGTACCCATATCGAGTTCATCAAATAAGTTGTTCCCATTTTTATCCCTCCTTGTTTCGATTTATTTATTTATGTAATATTTACATGTGTCTGACCGGTATTTCTTAATCGTTTCTGAGGTTGTATAATGGAAAACCTCCACGCCTAGAATTTCGCTTTGAATCTGTCGTAATTAAGCGCCGAAACGTCTATCGTATGTGATTCGCCGTCAAGTATCAGCTCGCTGACAGCTATGCCCGTCGCAGGCGATATGCCGAAGCCGTGTCCGGAGAATCCGCACGCTATAGTCAGCCCCGGAACTTCCTTTATATTGTCTATGACAGGTACTTTGTCCTTCGTCACGTCGTACCATCCGGCCCACGTTCTTACGACCTTTACATCTTTAAGTATCGGGAAATATTTTATGATACCTCTGCAGAGGCTAGGCGCTGTGAACGGGCTCGTTACGAATCTCGGCTTGTTTGACATAAACGGCTCCAGCCCGTCGTTTCCGCCCATTACGAACGAGCCGTGGTGCGACTGGTGACCGTAAAAGTCAGCCTCTGCAGTTCCGAGCATCACAGGGAACATGTCCGGCTCCATTTCAGTTACCATTACTTCGTTGAGCTGGCGCTCCATCGGTATCTCTATGCCGACCGTATTTGCTATAGCTCTCGATTCCCAGCCTGCGCACAGCAATATCTGCTCGCCCTCGTAAATGCCGTCGTCTGTAACTACCAGACGCGCTCTGCCTTTTATCTTTTTTATCTCGCTGACCGTTACTCCGCTTACGAAAGTCACGCCCATAGCGAGCGCCTTTCTGTAAAATCCGAGCGTCGTTTTAAGCGGGTTCGCATGCCCGTCAGTAGGACACCAGCTCGCGCTCGTTACCTCCTCCGACATGTACGGGCATATTTCGCGCGCCTCGTCGCCTGTTATCATCTTTACGTCGAGGCCTGCGCTCGTTGATTTTTCAGTGTGCGCTATGAGCGTCTTTCTGTGCGCCTCTGTCTTGCCGAGTCGCAGATTGCCCTGCTGAGTGTACTCTACATCAGTACCGAGCTCTTCACCCAGAGTCGGCCATATATTTGATACGGCGTACATCGCAAGCGGCAGCTCGCGTATGTCTCTCGCCGACTGTCTTACGCCGCCCGCGTTCCTGCACGAGCCGCCGTTTCCTATTTCCTTTTTTTCAAGCACGAGAACGTCCTTCATGCCGCGCTTTGCAAGGTTGTACGCTGTGGCGCACGCTACTATTCCTCCGCCGATTATGATTACGGATGCAGTTCTTTTTTCCATGCTCATATCTTCACCTGCTTTCTTATTCATCGACATCCAGAATGTCGTTTGAGAACGTCTCCATTACGACCGGCCTTGCCGGTGAGCGTCCCGTTATCATTCCGAGGTCGAGCACCGAACGTCCGAGCTCACGCGCTATTATATTCTGAACGTTCCTCTGGCATGTCTGCCCCTGACAGAGACCCATGCCCGTCCTGAGCCATCTCTTTATCTCGTTAGTAGTACGCATGCCCTCGTAGACCGCGCGGCGTATCTCGCCTTTCGTTATCTCCTCGCAGCGGCAGATGATCATATCGTCGTCAGGCATTTCAACGAATGGCTCTGTAGCTGCTGTTCTTATAATTTTTGCCATAATGTTCCATCCTCCTTTGCTGCACTAATGCTCAGCAGCGCCCGCGGCGTCACCGCCGCCACACTCATCCGCCTGCGCATATGCCTTGAAAAATCTTGCGCTGTTTACGTATTCGAGTGGGACTTTCATAGTAAGCACCGCTGTCTTGTCCATCGCCGGAGCCGTCCTGCATGAGACTACCTCTGCCTCGCACACCGGCTTTCCGCTCCTGTCGAGCGCAGTTCCTTTTGTTCCCTTTTCAGGATAAGGAAGGAATTCGTAAGGCAGGCCGACTGTAGCGTAGCCCGGCTCGTAATCCTCGTTTACCAGGAATATCGCCTGGCCCGAACATGCCGTTACGCACATCCCGCAGCCGCCGCACTTTGCTTCGTGGTTTATCTCAGGCAGTTTTACTATGTCCTTGTCCATCAGGATGCAGTTGAACGCGCACGCATCGCTGCACGGGTTACACGGGATGTTTTGCGTGCATTCTATTACGGGGTGTACGCCCTTTGCCTTGTACGATGCCGCCGGGAATGCTTTTAACTCTTCTTCCTTTATATATCCGTTTCTCAGCAGGCTTTCCGAAAGCGCGTAGCCCTCCTCGGTCGTCTTGATGTCAGTTCTTCCTTTATTTGCCACTGAGAAAAATCCCCCGCTCAGCATGTCGAGCGATTTCAGATTCGCATCAATAGACTTTTCAGCATCCTCTGCACTAATGTACCCTGCCTTTTCAGCCATCCTTGCGGCCGCCACGCGGCCCTGTATCATCGCCGCCGGAGCGCCGACTGCAGTTTCCTTTGCCGAGTCGCCGCAGCAGTAGATTCCCGGAACTGTTGTCTCGCCGTACTCATCGACTACTGTAACAGGAGATATCCTTCCGTCCTGCTCGCGGTACTCTACGAGACATCCGGCGTTTGAAGCGAGCTGGCTCATAGGCGTAAGGCCTACGGCAAGGAGTATAGTATCTACTTCTATTTCCTTTTCTGTTCCCGGTATCGCCTTAAAGTGCTCGTCCACCTCTGCTATGACTGCGCTTTCTACTCTTTCCTCGCCTCTTGCTTCTATTATCGTGTGGGAAGCGAGGAAGGGCGCGCCTGTTCTCGTTATCTTTGCTATATGAACGCCGTAGCCGCCGACTCTCGGCGCTGCGTCGAGCACTGCGACAAGCTCACATCCTACCTGCATTACCTGAAACGCTACTATCAGGCCTACGTTTCCTGAGCCGACTACCATTACCTTGTTGCCCGGCTTTACACCCTGCAGATGCATGAGCGCCTGTGAAGCTCCTGCTCCCATGACACCCGGCTTGTTCCAGCCCTTGAACGGTATCATGTTTTCCGCTGCGCCTGTTGCTATCACTATATTATCGCCTTTATAATGTCTTACCTCGTTGTCTATCTTTACGAGCACTTCCTTCTGGTCGTATATTCCCATTACAGTCGCGTTCAGATATACCTTTACTCCGTATTCCTCCGCTTCTGCAAGTAGCTTCTGACCTATGCGGAATCCGCGCATCTTTGCGTCATGCTCCTTCGAGCCGAAAAACTTATGTATCTGCTTGAAAAGCTGTCCTCCCGGACCTGCGTTCTCGTCAAATACAGCTACCTGCATTCCTGCTTTTGCAGCCTCTATGGCTGCTGACAGGCCGGCCGGGCCGGCGCCTACTACTATTAATTCGTACCTTTTCATTACAGCGTCGCCTCCCATTCTTCCTTAGTAAGTACTCCGTACTGCGTCTGTATTTCCATGCCCTCCTCAAGCGGAGTGATGCATGTTCTTACGTTAGGCTGACCGTTGACAATCATTACGCAGTCTGTGCATCTGCCTATCGCGCAGAATATTCCGCGCGGCTTGTGCTCTTTCGCCGTGTAGCGGTGCGTCATTACGCCGGCGGCTTTCAGTGCCGCTGCTATCGAATCTCCCTCGTAACCTGTCATCTCCTTGCCGTCGAGGGTAAAATGGATGATCCTTCCTTTTTCGTACTTTTCGTAAGTACCGAGGATCGGGTGTTCTGATATTCTCATCATGTCAGCCTTCCTTTCTCACATGCGATGCAAACAGCGATAAAACAAAACGGAGCAGTCATGAACGTCATTGTTCTGACCACCCCGTTGTAATCGCCTGTTATTATCTGTTGTGACTTTTTCTGTTTTTCCGTTTCCGGATTTTATGGTGCCTATGTTACACTTTGTATACAATCCTGTCAACACGATTTTTAAATTTTTGTATACAAAAACACGTTTTGATAAATACAATGTCTTTTTGTTTTTCTCAATAACAATTTTTCTAATATACTATTTTGCTTGAATTTTTCTTTGTATTTTTGAATATACATTATTTTTTACGGATCGTATGTAAAATACGATTTGACATTTTGCTCGTCTGATGTTTTAATTTCATTAATAAATTCGCACTTATCACAGACGGAGGAAGATATATATGAGATTATTCGATGTTCTCGGACCTGTTATGACCGGTCCGTCCAGCAGTCACACGGCGGGTGCCGTGCGTATAGGCTGGATGGCGCGCAAGCTGCTTGAGGACAAGCCCGTACACGCGGAGATAGGACTTCATGGAAGCTTCGCACTCACGGGGCGCGGTCACGGCACAGACAGAGCGCTTATTGCCGGACTGCTCGGCATGCAGCCTGACGACCCGCGCATCCCGGACAGCTTCAGTATCGCCGCTGAAAACGGGCTTACATTTTCGTTTTCGGCTGTAAATATCCGCAGCGCGCACCCAAACACTTGCCGTATGAGTCTCAAGGGCGCTAAGGGTCGCTCGCTTGAGATAACGGCTGAAAGCGTAGGCGGCGGGCGCATATGCGTGCGTTCCATCGACGGCATAACCGCCAATTTCACCGGCGAGCACAATACGCTCATCGTACATAATCAGGACACGCCGGGGCATGTTTCAGCTGTAGCGTCCGCGCTTTCACAGCGTCAGGTAAACATAGCAAACATGCAGCTTTTCAGGAGCGACGAGGGCGGCTACGCTGTAATGGTGATAGAGTGCGACCAGCGCATACCGGATGACCTCGGTACATGGCTGTCAAGCATAGACGGGATAATAAAAATAACGATATTCAATCAGGAGGAGGAATAGATATGGCTTTTAACAGCGTTAATCAGATGCTCAGGACAGCAGAAGACAAAAAAATATCGCTGGCGGATGCCGTATGTCTGAGCGACCTCCCCGAAAGCGGGCTCTCTCTCGAAGCCTCTCACGCACAGATGAAGAGGCTGTGGGAAGTCATGCTCGCCACCAGCGATGATTACAGAGCTGACGACCGTTCAAACAGCGGTATGGTCGGCGGCGATGCAGAAAAGATAAAAACGGCTGCGGCGGCCGGCCGCCTTATAGGTGACTCATATTTTACTGAAGTAATGGAAGAAGCGCTGAAAACTGCTGAATGCAACGCCTGTATGAAGCGTATAGTCGCAGCGCCTACAGCCGGAAGCTGCGGCGTGCTGCCTGCAGTGCTCATACCGCTTTACAGGCGCGGCGAAGCTTCCGAAGCTCAGATAACTGACGCTCTTTATGTAGCGGCGGGATTCGGACAGATCACGGCTGCACGCGCTTCCGTTTCCGGCGCTGAAGGCGGCTGCCAGGCTGAGATAGGCACGGCGAGCGCTATGGCTGCCGCCGCCCTGACTTATATAAAAGGCGGCACAGGTGCGGAATGCGCTCATGCGTTCGCTATTGCGCTCGGAAATCTGCTTGGGCTCGTTTGTGACCCTGTTGCAGGGCTCGTCGAAGTGCCTTGCGTCAAGCGAAACGTGACAGGCGCTGTCAACGCCATAAGCGCCGCAAATATGGCGCTCGCCGGTATAACATCGCGCATCCCTGCCGACGAAGTGATAGACGCCATGGGCGCAGTCGGTGACATGATGCATACTGAATTGCGCGAGACAGGCATCGGCGGGCTCGCGGGAACGCCTACAGGCATCAGGATAGCAGAAAGCTTACGTACAGAGTGGTAGAATAAATATACAATGACATCGTGCGCCGGGCGCACCCACCTGTATATATCTGTTACATTTTAATACAACAAAACGGCTTCCGCATGACGCGAAAGCCGTTTTTTATTTGAATTTTACAGTATTTATTTTGCATTACTGCAGACACCGTATGCTCAACGGCTCGGAGCCGCGCGCTATACCGCGTTCTCTTCCTTCTTTATGTCTGAAGAAATGTTCGCGTCAGTTTCCCTATCAGTCAGCGCGTAATTACCGCCGAAACCTGAGTTGTCCTCTACATAAGGAACTATAGTATCTCCCTCGTACCAGTAATACTGACCTGTAGTACTCAGATGCGTCTTTTTGCTGCTCATCTGAACGACCTCGATTATGTCGCCGTCCTCAAACGAATGCTCCTCAGTACATATCTCGCCCGGGTTTATAAACGAAGTATCATACTCGTTGCCGTTTATAAATATCTTGCTCGCAACAGTGAAGTTCTGTCCGTCAACGTATACATAATCTCCGATGTGCCTTACAGACGAAATAGTTATAGGGTCTATACCCATCTGCATGTCAGTCTTTTTAAACGGCTTCGTTCCGCCGTAAGCGTAGCACTCACCGTAAAGCATATCGTACTGAAGCGTACGCAGATCACTGTAATATGTATCATCATCCACGCAGTTCTGCTGGAATTTCGTAATAACGCCGTTTGACATACCGAGCAGCTTCATTACCTGCGGATAGAGCTGGTAGCATGTCAGGTCTTTATCCTCCTGCTGCATACCGAAGTTATTCCACATTACGTATTCAGTCTGGTAAATATTGTTATTTTCAAGATCTGATGCCTGAATGTTGAACTTAGGCAGATGGTCGCCGTAAGCTATGAGCACTGTCGGCTCATCAGACTTTGAAAGCTCGTCTGTAAGCTCTCCGAGGAATTCATCCATCTGGTGTATCTGATTTACATAATACTCAAATCCTACAGATTCATCTTCATTAAATCCGTTTACAGCAATAGTCTGAGTATCGTCTATAGGCTCGCCTTCAGGATACTTACCGTGACCCTGAACAGATACAGCAAATATGAAATCCTGCTGCGGAGTTGAGTCCATAGCCTTCTTTATCTCACCCGTAAGGCACGAATCATCTGCCCAGTTCAGCGGATTGCGCTGTATGTCCTGCATATACTCGACAGAAGTGAACGAATCAAATCCGAGGTCAGGATATACGAGATATCTTCCGTAGAACTTGCCTGTATGGTCGTGTATAGCGTGAGTAGCGTATCCGTAGTCCTTAAGGTCATACGCTGCAGACTCGCTCGTAGTCTCGCGCATTATAGTCGTATAAGGATACTCGCCCGGTCCGAAATAATCCATAGACATTCCGGTAAGCACCTCAAACTCAGTGTTTGCAGTACCTGCGCCGAACGACGGCGTAAGCAGATATCCTGAGCTGTAATTCTCCTTGAGCGAAGTGAACACAGGCAGCGGATTTTCTGAGTATGTAACATTCTTGAGATGATTTACATCAAAGAATGATTCGAGCTGAAGTATTACGATATTAGGCGTTTCCTTTGTAGCCTTTTCAGACTTTATTACTTCTGCTGAATTACCGGCAAGCTCGCTCTTCTGATTTACTCTGTCAACTATAGCCTGAACTGATCCCTCAGAATAATCGTCAGGCTTTGATATACCGCGGTCAACGACGCTGCAGGCGAAGCAGTAAGCAAAACCGTACTGTTTATACGCATCATGTATATTATGGAATGTCGTAGCAAGCGAGCCCGTAGAAACACACGCCGTAGTAGCTACAGACAGAAGCACGCACATTGTCGCAGACGTTGCAAGCGCTCTCTTTCTGCTTATCTTTTCCTTAGGCGACTTAATGAACACGTAAATTAAAAGCACTACAAGCGCAACGCCGAGCAATATCATAAGCGATATCTGGAACGGCGTGAAATATACCGTAACTATGCTCATTACATCAAGGAATGTCCTGAAATCCATAAAGTTGAGCGGCGTAGTCCTGTTTGACAGAAGCACGCAGTTCGTAAGTCCGAGCGCTATCCACACGATGGATATGAACGCCAGTATGAACCTCTTCTTTTTGAAGAACCACGCTATTGAAAGCGTCAGCATAACTATGAGCGAATTATACAAAAATACCGCAGGATTAGTTACCATGTAAACGATACTGTCGGTCACTGACTTTCTTGACAGCATTTCAACTATAAGATACAGGATAATAGCAACGCTCACGCAAAATAATACAGGATGCCTGTCGAGCTTCTTTATAAGGGCATCTGCCTTTTCAGCAGCCGCGCCCGTTTTCCTGCGCGCCGCCGATAATTTTTCTTTTACATTGTTAATATTCATATCAAAATACCTTCGACCGCACTGCGGACATGCAGAACAGCTTTCCAAAGACATTGTAATTTTACACTTTCTTAACGTGTTGTCAACGTAAACTTCAACAAATTCATATTTCTATCACATTAATTTTCCTTTAAGAAATTATTAATGTTACTGAGGAACAGTGCCATACCTAAACAAAATGCAGCAAATCGGAGGAATATACAGAAAAAAACCGACAAAAAAGGAGCCGTTCGGCTCCTTTCAGTTTTTAATTGAATTTTAGCTGTTCGAGATCTGGACTATCTTGCTTCCTTAGACTTGATCTTAGCAGCCTTACCTGTTCTTGATCTCATGTAGTTCAGCTTAGCACGTCTTACGCTGCCGTGTCTTACAACCTCGATCTTTTCGATTACAGGTGAGTGCATAGGGAAAGTCTTTTCAACGCCAACACCTGAAGAGATCTTTCTTACTGTGAAAGTCTGGCTGAGGCCGCCGTTCTGGATCTTCAGAACGAAACCTTCGAACATCTGAACTCTTTCCTTATTTCCTTCCTTGATCTTGATGTATACCTTTAAAGTATCACCAACGTTGAATGCCGGAAGGTCTGATCTCTTGTAATCCTGTTCGATTGCTTCAATAATGTTCATTTTTATTTCCTCTTTCTTCTAAAACGCTCTTATCATGCAGCAGAAGGCATCCGGTCATCAGACCTTGTTTCTCATGTGTTTTTTCATCTTCTGTGCGCGCCCCTTGCGCGCCATGACAGCGGAACGTTCGCATACCGTAATACATTACCATAAAGGTTTTACGATGTCAAGTATTTTTTTAAAGCATAGCAGAGCACTGACAAGCTCGCTTGATCAGTGCGGCACGTATTTTACGGAGCTTTTGCTCCGTTACGCACGAGGATGCGTCCTGTCATAAACTTCCTTTATTCTGTTTTTAGTAACGCTGAGATATATCTGCGTGGCCGTTACATCCTCATATCCCATGAGCTCCTGTATCGATTTCAGATCTGCTCCGTTCTGTATCATATGCACAGCAAATGAATTTCTGAGTATCTGCGGTGTGAGCCTGTGAGCCAGGCCTACCTTGTCGGCATAATTTTTTACGATCTTCCAAAGGCCCTGGCGCGTCAGCTTTTCGCCGCGCATGTTTACAAAAACATACTCGTTTCCATTTTTTTGCTTCTCAGGGGCGGCCGGGCCGCCGGATGCCTGCATTTTGGCATTCATGCCGTCATTTTCTGTATTATTTTTTATTCCTCGCATTGCCGGCCTTGCATTTTCAAGGTAATTTTCAAAAGCAGCTCTGCACGGCTTTCCGAGCGGGATTATCCTCGCTTTGCCGAATTCTCCGCTGCACGTTATAAAGCCTATGCGGAAATTTACATCGCTCATTACGAGCTCCGCCGCCTCAGTGACCCTTATGCCGGTGCCGTACAGCACCTCCAGTATAGCTCTGTCGCGCATGCCCTTTACCGAATCATCAGGAGCGCTCAGCAGCATGTCTACCTCTTCAAGCGTCAGATAATCAACGTCCTTCTTTTCTACCTTAGGCGCTTTTATATTGTCGCACGGGTCAGCATCAAGCACGCCCTCACGGCACAGAAACGCCGTATATGAACGCAGAGACGCCATCTTTCTGTTGATAGTCGCTCCGCTCTTTCCGTCATCCTTAAGCTTCATCAGAAACGACACGACATCAGCATTCGTTGTCTCCGATACATCGCTCACGCCGTTTTCACTCAGATAACGATGAAACTCCTTTATATCGCGCCTGTACGCTTCAAGCGTATTCTCAGACTTTTTGTGCTCAGTCTCAAGACTGTATATGTATAAATCAATATATGTATCGTCCATATATCTGCGTCCTCCGGCCGCAAGTCCCCATTAACAAAAAACAGCTCCCCTTATCTTTTGATTTTCCCTTTAATTTTACCACAAATTTTACATTATCAGACCATAAAGTACAGCATCATCGGAACACTTACTATAGAAAAAAGCGTCGTAATAAAAACACCTCTCGCCGCAAGCTTCTCATCACGGTCGTGCATATTCGCCAGCATCACGCATATGTTTGCCGTTGGCATCATCATAAGCACAGTGCATATGCCGAGCAGCATCTCATCATGTATAAATACACGCATAATGAGCCACATCACGAACGGCAGCGCTATCTGCTTCACAAGAGTAAAAGGATATATCTTCCAATCATTAAACACAGACTTGATATCCATAGTCGCCAGCGTTGCCCCGATTATCACCATTGCAAGCGGAGACGTCATGCTTCCGACGGAAGAGCATACGCTGACTATATCATCTGGAAATATTATGCCGGAAAAATATATAGCTACCGAGATCAATGAAATAACAGTTCCGGGCGATAATAAGCTCCTGAAATTAAATTTCTTCACGCTTCCCGCGGCGTCGCCGCCGCAACCATAGTTTACCATAACTACACCGGCTGAAAAAGCCGATACGTTAAATACAATGTTAAGTATAGCCGCATAAAAGACAGCCGTTCCTCCGTATATCGCGTTAAGCACAGGAAAACCCATGAATCCGACATTCCCGTATGTCAGCATCATCATATACATACCCTGCTGATCTATCGGCAGTCTCATGAATTTTACTATGACGAACGCTATTACCGGCAGCACTATATAAATGCCCGCCGATATTACTATCATTTCGGCTACGACACCGTAATCTCTGTCAGCCGGCTGCTCAAGCACAGATGCCAGCACCATGAGCGGCAGCGTACAGTCCAATACAAAGCGCGTAAGCTTTTTATTGAATCCCTCATCTATTATTTTCACTTTATACAGCAGATAACCGAGCCCTATTATGATAAAGAGCTGTATCATCTGGTGCAATATAACTTCAATTTCCATAAATCTTCCTTAATAAATCTCAAATAAATTTCTGCAATAATGCCGCACAAAACTGTGTCGCTCACGCGACCAGCATTGCAGCGCCGGGCGCTGCCGGTATGTTCATATTGATCATATTAACATTAAAAATATACGTATTACAAGCAAAAGCAATTACATAATATTTAAATTTTTAAAACATTCATCGTAGCTCTGCATGTCGATATCATAGAGCTCCGATATCAGTTCATCTTGAAATATCTCATCAGGCGTTCCCTCCGCAAAAACGCCGCCGTCCTTAAAGCATATCACATAATCGGCAACAGCCCGTGCAAGCTCAAGCTCATGGACCGACATCAGCACTCCCGTACCTCGCTCCCGCGCAAGCCTCTTTAGAACTGTAAGTATTTCCAGCTTATACCTTATATCAAGAAACGATGTCGGCTCGTCGAGCACTATGAGCGCCGATTCCTGACATATCGCGCGTGCGAGCATTATACGCTGGCGCTGCCCGTCGCTCGTCTGCGTAAACTGTCTGTCCGCTATGTCGTCCGCGTTTACCATTGCGAGCGCTTCATCGACCTTTACGCGGTCATCATCGCGCAGCAGACCCATTCGGCCCGTATACGGATAACGGCCCATGCTGACTATATCACGGCACGTCATAAGCTCCGGCGATATCTTTTCAGTCAAGACCACAGATATATATTTCGCGCGCTCCTTTTCTGACATCGACGCCATCGGACGCCCGCATATCGACATGCAGCCTCCGAGCTCGTGCAGCTGGCCGGTAACTGTCCTGAGCGCTGTAGTCTTTCCGGAACCGTTCGGACCTATCAGGCACACAGTCTCACCGCGCGCTATCTTTATATTTACACCCGACACGACAGTCGCTCCGCTTCCCGCAGCCGCACGCCCCCGGCCGCCCGAACAGCCGTAGCCGACGCTCAGATCCTCGGCGGTAAATACGGCGTCATTATATACATTTTCTGACATTTTATATTATCCTCCGTTGATCCTGCGGCTACTGACCTCGACGCCTTTTTATGAGCACGTAAAGCACTACAGGCGCGCCAAACACAGCAGTTACCGAGCTTATATTCACCTCAGAAGGTGCAAAAGCAGTGCGCGCCAGCAGGTCGCAGCCCAGGCAGAAAACAGCGCCGCACAGGAAGCACGCCGGTATTACGAGTATCGGCCTTGCAGTTCCAAGCGCGCGCCTTACTATATGCGGCACAGCGATACCTACAAATGATACAGGCCCGGCATAAGCCGTAACACACGCCGACAACAGGCTCGACAGCAGTATGACAGCCACCTTGAAACGTCCAGGGTTCACACCCATGCTTCTCGCGTAGTCCTCACCCAGCAGAAAAGCGCCTATCTGCTTTGACATCATAAATACGAGCAAAGCCGCAGGAATTACAACGACTGCTATTACCTTTACGTTATCCCACGTTATGCCCGAAAAGCTCCCGACAGACCAGTTGTGCAGGTTGACTATATTTGAATCATCTGCAAACGTCACCATAAAGTCAGTCACAGCCGTGCATATATAGCCGATCATTATGCCTCCGACTACGAGCATGTACATATTCTGTATGACTCTCGATATCAGAAGTATTATCCCCATCGAAAGCATAGCCCCCGCAAATGCAGCAATAATAAGCACCGCCGAGGACATGCTGCGCACCGAAGCAAATATCGCGTTCATCGCGTCAGCTGCAGAGCCTGCGCCCGCCCGGCGGGCCCCCGCTCCGGCCATGCCGGAGAATATTATCATTACTGCCGCCACAGCCATTTTTGAGCCTGAAGATATACCGAGCACAAAAGGACCGGCTATAGGATTGCTGAAATACGTCTGCAGCAGGAATCCCGAAACTGCAAGAGCTCCGCCCAGAAGCGCCGCCGCGCACATGCGCGGTATCCTGAGCTCCATTATTATATTGTAAATAAGCCCGCTGTCATCCCGTCCCGAAATTACAGCGGCTATCTGCGCCCACGAAGCGTCAACGCTCCCCATCCTGAGATTCAGGGCTGCCGCAGCGGCGAGCGCCGCAGCCATTATAACAAACATGACCGCAGGCCGCCGGCTCACGCCCGCGGCCCCCACAGCCCCGTCACCAACGGCAGCCGCGCTCCCCGTCACGCCACCTTCTTCAGGAACATCATATCCCCGCTTCCGCGCAGCATGCTGTATATGTCGCTTACCATGATCCCGCATACATTCGTCTCCTGGTAAAAATTCTTTCCTGTACAATAAACGTTTCCATTTTTTACCGCTTTGATATCAGCCAGCAGCGGAGCCTTTGAAACAAGCTCGTCTATGCTCATTATCTCGCCGTCTATAGTGCTGTTGTATATTATATAATCAACATCGTGCGCGCCCTCGTAAAACTTTTCCATCTGCATGTTGACGTTCGACGTAGCCTTACCGTCATCGACGCCGAGCTCGCTGAAAATGTACTTGCCTCCTGCCATTTCTATCATTTCAGGTATGTAGTCGTCGCCCTTTCTGACAACAGCGCTGCCGTTGGAATTTATGTAAAAATATGCAACGGTCGCCCTTTCATTATCTGAGCTTTCTGAGCCTTTTTTGCCTTCTGAAGCGCCTGCTCCGCTCTGCTCGGCTCCATCGCCGCCCGATACACCGTCAGCCGCCAGACGCGCCGTTATATCATCGATATATTTTTTCTGCCCGTCAAATATTTGGGCTGCCTCGTCCTGCTTTCCTGTCAGTATCCCGTAAAACTTTACCCATTCACAGCGTCCCAGAGGGTCTTTCTCATAACTTGAATAATCTACCATTACAGGTATTCCGAACTTCTCAAGATTTTCCTTTACCTCAGGCGTGTGGAGTATCATAGTGTTTTCTATGCACAGTCCGCAGCCCTCTGCAAGTATCTTTTCATAGTCAGGCGCGCTGTATTTTCCGGCGTAAAGTATGCTGCCGTCAGCCATCGCCGCGGCTGCGTCCTCTATATACCAGTCGCTCTGCCGAGTTCCCGAAAACCTTATCATATCAATCGCTCCGAGGTCTGCAAACGAGCTCATCGCTGCGCTCGCCACCAGATATATGTTGCTGACCGGCTGCTGCAGCACTGTCACGCCGCTAGCCAGATCGTCCGGCGCTTCGCTTCCTTCAGGCACCAGCAGGAATCTGCTTCCGTCGGCTATGGTAAGCAGCGTATAACCGCCCTCATAAAAATCTGCCGCAAATTCCTCTGCATACTCAGTCTCAAGGCTCGACTCGTAAACGAGCCCGGCAGAAATATCCTTACTATCCTGCGCAGGCCCGGCCTGCCCGCACCCCGCAAGCACCGCGCAGACCATTACCGCAGCGAGCGCCGCTGCAAACATAACCGCGACCCGCGGCGCGCCACTGCTATAATTCAATTTTTTATCCATAAAACAAACCATACAGGACGCCGATACAGGCGGGAGGGCACGCAGGTCGCTCCGACGCTGCGCTCGTTTGCGTGCCCTCCCGCTTTTTGGGCGTCTTTCTGTTAAAAACATCAAAATAAACTATATTTTATGATTCCTTAACCAGCTTCCCCGTCATATGCTCCGGCGTTATCTCCAGACACGCCATGCGCGGGCCGGAATGTTTAAGCTCATCATCTATATACGCCCTGTCATCCGTAAACTTTTCAGCCAGCCTCTCCGCCATAATAAGCGCCTGCTCATGGTCTTCAAGAACGCGGATGCGGCCGAAAACTATTACGCTTTTTATATTAAGCGCCCATTCGCCCTCATTACGGTAGCCCTCATCATATACGCAGTAAGAAGCCTTATCGTATGCCTTTACAGCATCCATCTTATGCCCCTCGAGCGCGCAGTGAAAATATATCTTGCCGTTTTCTTCGTTATAGTAATGATCCATGGGAATGCCGTACGGATACCCGTCATCTCCGATGACCGACAGCACGCCGCGCTTTTCATTTTTCAGTATCTTAACACATTCACTTTCCTCAAGCTGCTGCTTCTTCCTTCTCATTTCTCTGAACATATCTCGCTCCTTTAAATTTAAAATTCATTTATTAAATACTCATATAAACAGGTTATTTACATAATTTTTAAATATATATCTTTCTAATATCCATGGTCAACATGGCGCCATTTTCCGCCTTTGCTGCGAACGAGCATCCACTGCCATCCGTCATAAGTACTGTTTTTGTTAAGAGACCCATCGCCACCTGACTCGCCTGTATCAAAGCTTGAAACAAGTATGATTCCCTCATCTGCACCATATTCATCGGCAAGAGCGAATCCGCTGATTTCTGCTCAACATTGCTTACATCACCGCCGCATGCACATAGAACCACAAGAACAACTGTAATGCATATCATCACACATAATTTACGCTTCTCTTTCATGCCGTTTCCCCTTTCCAAAACCACTGAGCTATATACCTGAACGCAGACTGCATAAAAATATTCGATATATTAGAGACGGAGGTCGTCGGATATCAGTTACTTTCTGCCTTTAACAGCGATCTTCCTTCCGGCAACGACCCCAATTATAAGCGCTATCAGAACAAGAACAGCTATCACTATAATAAACACCGTAGAAACGCCTGACTCCCCTCCCTCAAGCGATGCCGAATCAAAATTAAGCGTGTAAGCTATCTCATGAGGCTGGCTCATTGCAGTAGTATCCGCTTTCACAGGTATCTCAAAGTCAAATCCCGCCAGCGGTATCTCAAACGCCGAATTCTCAACGCCGTCAAGCTCTACAGGCAGATATTTTTCACCGCCTACTATCATGTAGTCGTAATTAGGGCTGCTCCATATAACAGTCGCAGTCATATTTCCATCCTTTACAACGATCTTTGCCGGAGACTCAACAGTAGCTCTTCCGCTGCCGCCCGTAAGCGTAACGTTGGCTGTATACTCGCCATCCCCCGGTATGTCAGCCGTCTTTATCGCGTCGCTTGGAAGTGACGAAGCAAGGAAGCATAAGCTTCTGTCATACCATTTTTCCTTTTTCTTACTGAATGCCGCGCATGAGACCGCCTGGTCAAGCGCCTCTACAGGCACTGTAAACGTGTGCGCCCCGTCAGCATTCTCCTCAAATCCTATATATTCAGATGCGTCAGCCGCAGCGGCCTGTTCGCCTGTACCCATGTAAACATAAAGATAACCCTTGCCGCCCATAGTCATTACGGCAGTCATCTTACCGTCTTTAACAGTCAGCTCTGCGTCAGTTATCCTGAACATCGAAGAGCTTGATTTTACTTCTATCGGATAAGTTCCGTCCTCTATCTGACCCGCATAAACAGGCTTCATTCCATCCTCTGTGACCTTTTCAACAGCAGCCATTTCAGACGAGCCTGCGACCTTCGCAGTATCTGCATCATTTTCACCGCCGACGCTTGCACCGTTTTCCTCAGACGTTACAACAGCCTCGCCGTCAGCATGGCCATCACCCGCGCCCGTCTCCGCAGCTGCAGCAAACGGCACAGCCGTAACCATAACAACGACTGCTGCAGCCGCCGCAACAAACCTCGTAAACCTCTTCATAAATATTTCCTCCTAAATATTATACTTTTAAAACAAAGGCAGCACACAAAAAGCATGCCGCCCGTTTTTACTATTCTATTCTATCCGCTTTCCTATACAAAACGGGATACTGGCTCCCGCACCTCATTCACACGGACTTTATCGCATTACAGTCTTATACCGCTTTCCTGCATTTCCAATTACTGTAAAGAATCAATAGCAGCCTTTACATGGTCAACATAAATGTTCTGAATGCTCTCAAACTGGCCGAGACCCTTTATAATGCACTCTACCTGATATCCTGCATTCTCAAATGTAGTCTTCCATGAACCGTCCTCATCGCCTGCCATATCGTTGTTAGCATGGTCGCCGGCAACTACCATCAGTGGCTCAAGAACTACCTTAGTATAAGCGCTGTTAGCCTGAACAGCAGCGAGCACGTCGTCAACAGAAGGAGTAGCCTCAACCGTTCCCACATAGTAATTATCATAGCCCTCGCTCTTAAGAACTTCCTGAAGCTTAGCATAAACAGAATTAGAATCAGCCTCAGTTCCGTGACCCATAAAGCATATAGCAGTCTGACCATCGTCATAAGAAGAAGTCTCAGACGTAATAGCCGCAGCAACAGCCTTGAAATCATCATCAGAAGTAAGCAGCGGATCGCTCACAACTACCTTATCAAACTTATTCTTGTATGTATCAAGCTCTTCAACGAGGTCAGTATACTCATAACCATTCATCAGGTGAGTAGGCTGAACTACAAGCGTCTTAACGCCGTCAGCAACAGCTCTGTCGAGCGCCTCTGTAACGTTGTCGATCTCAAGTCCATCTCTTTCCTTGAGCTTGTCAATAATTATCTGGCTCGTAAACGCACGCTTTACCTGGTAATCAGGGTACGCTTCCTGAATAGCATTCTCAATAGCGCCGATAGTAATATCACGGCTGTCATTATAGCTCGTACCAAAGCTTACAACTAAAATTTCAGCATCCTGCACAGCAGCATTGTCCTCCTTTGGCGCTGAAGCGCTTCCGTCTCCGGCATTCTGTGTTCCGCATCCTGCAAACGCAGCGCAGATCATAGCGCACGCAGCAACAGCAGCAACAAACTTTTTAATTTTCATCTTTTCCTCCTCCAGTCAGTCTCTCGTGACTCTTACGGAACAGCAACAGGCAGGTCTCCTGACTTCTGCATCAACACGCCCTACCGCCTTCCCGCAACGCAGCCGCCCCAACACGCACCGTCCTCCGCAAAAATCCCTGCATCATAAATACAGCAATAAACGAATGCTCTAATACACAAATGCAGTAATAAATGCAAAAAACTCCCGTGCGCCCGGCGCACCCACAAACTTTGCAGTGGCTAAAAAATATCACATGAAAAAAATATCATTCTTAGCTTTCCATAATTTTCCGGATATCTTCGGTAAAACGCTTCACAGTTACAGTGACGAGTTCGTACAGGCCTTTCACCTGTTTCCCTTTTCACCGGACCCGGTATCACAGCTTGCATTTTGTAAAGACCGCTTTCTCCCTGTCTTTTTATGTTAAAATGCACCATGCTTCCGTCCGACACCTGAAGCCATATCAAAATAACTTACAATGCCGACGACTGAATCATCAGCATACATAGTCTATAATATCACCCTCCGCCGCATCATACAAGCAGCTATCTCCACTATAATAAATTCCCACAATAAATTTTTCACATAAATACAGGACGCCTATACAAAAAATTAAAAACCCGTTCGACCATAAATACTATCGAACGGGTTCCTAATGAATTTCCAGAAGCTTCACTGTATAACCTCTCTTTCTGTTAAATTTTCCTTTCTTGTATTCAAATAAAATACCAGCGCCGCTATAAAAAACTATATTTGACTAAAGCCATATAATTTCTATAATGCTCATACGCTGTATCCGGAAATACAAGCCAAGCTTCATTTTCTGGATGGAAGTCTGCAACAACACTTAAAACCCTAACGTCTTTAAAAATCACTATCCACTATACATTTAAGAAATGCTCTCTTTTATTTTCTACGTTATTTTTTTAACATTATTGCAATACAATTTTCTTTCCCGATAATGATCTCCTTGCATCGTTCGACCGTAACTTACAATATTGAGATTATCAGGCTAAAACTACTTGCACATTGGTCTGCCCTCCATTTACGAAAGAAATACATAACATCTATGTCAACTTGACTCGATGGAGATCTCTCCATCTTTCGGTGTTATCTTGTCCTTTCTTATCTTTATTGTACTTCTACATATACATTTTGTCAATGCATTTTGTTAAAAAAACCTCAATTTTATTTGTATACATAATATAGTCAATCATCTTGTATGCAAGCAAACGTTGCTACCAAAAATCTATACTTTATTGTAAATACGGGACACCAATACAGGCGGGCGGGCGTGCAGGTCGCTTGAAGCCCTGCCCGTATCTTTGATACGGCGCGCAGGCCTCATACAGAAATTGCGCATTTTACGCAGCTTCAGCTGCAGTGTAAAATGCGACAGCGTAGTTCACGAAGTGAACGTAGGAAGGCAGCATAGCTGCCTGTTGCGCAGCTTTAGCTGCAGTGCAATTTTTCAGTTCGCGGTCACAGAATGGGATGCTGCGAGCAGTCTCGGTTCGCGGCGGTTTGATTCAAAAACAACTTGCGGTAGAGTAAGAATTTTTCCTAACGGAAAAATTCAACCATTTGAGATTCCAATAAAGTATACAATAAATATCTTTCCTGGACGCTCTTACATATTCCACTGACAGCGTTTCATATCAACAAGGCCGTTTTCCTTAAATACTACTCTCTCTTGTTCAAGTAGTTCACGCTGCTCCTTCCATCCGGGCGCAGTCCTGCCTGCATGATCAACGACTCTGTGGCACGGATACCTTCCATAATACTCAGCCCTGCTAAGAACCTTCCCCACAAGCCTTGCATTCCTTTCATAGCCTGTTATCCGCGCGATCTGCCCGTAAGTAGCAACGCACCCTTCCGGTATTTCCTCCACAGCCGACAATATCTCATATACAAAATCATCATCAAATAATTTTCCCACTACTATTACTCTCCTACAATGCTTTAAAATTCCTCAAAAACTTAAAAAGCAGAGTGCCTACACACTCTGCTTTTTAGTAAAACCGGCAATGTCCTATTTTCCCAGGCAGCCTCCCGCCAAGTATCTTCGGCGCT
>CAVGAH010000008.1:0-2996 GCA_963627215.1 bacterium
CTTTTCTTCGTTGTGCTTCTGGAGAGCAGGAACGCCGCCCTGCTTCTTTATCCACTGGAAGTTCAGACCTGCCATGTATATCGCGAAGCATGGAGGCGTATTATACATTGAACCCTTGTCAGCGTGGATCTTGTAATCCAGATATATCGGAGTATTTTCAGGAGCATGTCCGATGAGGTCGTCGCGGACGATAACGATAGTAACGCCTGCAGGACCTACGTTTTTCTGTGCTCCGGCAAATATCAGACCGAAATCATTTACATTGTATACCTGTGAAAGGAAATTTGATGACTGGTCAGCTACCAGCGGGATGTTTCCTGTGTCAGGGATGTAGTTGTATCTGCTTCCGTAAATAGTGTTGTTTGTAGTGATGTACACGTAATCTGCGTCATCTCTGAAATCAGCTCTTGTGAGCTTCGGAATGTAAGTGTATACGCTTTCTTCGGAGGAGGCAGTAACGCGGATATCACCAAATTTCTGAGCTTCCTGACAGGCTTTCTTAGCCCACTGACCCGTTACGATGTAATCAGCTTTCTTCGTGTTCCTGAGCAGATTGAGCGGTACCATAGAGAACTGAAGCGTTCCGCCGCCCTGCAGGAAAAGTACTTTGTAGCCCTCAGGGATATTCATGAGCTCTCTGAGGTCAGCTTCAGCAGTGTCGATGATGTCCTGGAACACCTGCGAGCGATGGCTCATCTCCATTACCGACATACCGCATCCGTGGTAGTTAGTAAGTTCTGCTGCTGCCTGCTCGATAATCTCAAGCGGGAGCATAGATGGCCCTGCTGAAAAATTAAAAATTCTTTCCATTTTATTTTTTCCTCCTGAGAAAATTGTATTTAAAAATGCACCGTTCGTAGCGCTGAAAATCACAGATGTTGAAATTCAGGCGTTGAAAGGTGTATGTTAAATTACTGACGAATAAAGTTGTACACAATTATACGCTACTATGTTAGAATAGTAAAGAAATTTTCGGGAATAAAACACGTTTTTGTATTTTTATGCGTACTAATGCCAAATCAATGTTAAATGCAATGCATAAATGCGGAAAATACCGAGCAGACCTCGCGGTCTGAACAGAAATTACGACAATATTGGATAAAAAAGGAAATATAGTAAAAGACAAAATAAGAGGGGGTACAGGTATATTGAAAAAATTTCTTCCTATTATAATGGCGGCTATGCTGGTGATGACGAATGTATGCGTACCGGCGTTCGCAACGACGGGGCAGCAGAACAACAGCAATGCGACTGATGCCGATACGGCTTCTCAGACTGCAGTATCATCGACAACGGCGGGCGCTGACGCGCAGCAGCCCGCAGACTCAGGCAGCGCGACAGACGCGGACTCTGACACGAACGCAAACGCAGACGACTCGACGGGACTTGGACTCGCAGCAGAATCAGCGGTATTGATAAACGCTAAAACAGGTCAGATACTTTATGAGAAGGAAAAAGACAAAAAGCAGTTCCCGGCAAGTACTACAAAAATAATGACGGCGCTGCTCACCATTGAAAATAAAAAGGATCTCAGCGAGGTCGTAACGATAAGTCATAATGCTTCATTTACAGAGGGCAGCAGGATATATCTGCTCGAGGGAGAGCAGGTCACTATAGAGCAGCTGCTTTACGCTATGATGCTCGAGTCAGCAAACGACGCGGCGATAGCGCTTGCCGAGGCTGTAGGAGGCAGCGTCGAGGACTTTGCAGTAATGATGAACAAGCGCGCTGAAGAGCTCGGCGCAAAAAACACTCACTTCGTATCGCCGAACGGACTGCCTGACGACGCGCATGTAACGTCAGCGTACGACCTTGCGCTTTTCGCTCAGGAGGCGATGAAGAACGAGCTCTTCAGAAAGATAGTCTCAACTACCCAGTACGATATACCGGGAACAGCGCTGCAGCCGGAGACTCGCTACCTGCACAACACAAACAAGCTGCTCGCAAGCACCACAAAGGTCGTGGTCGATGGCGTGAAGCGCCTCTGTAAATACGATGGCGTTACAGGAATAAAGACAGGCTACACAAAAGTCGCGCAGAGCTGTCTCGTAGCAGGCGCTGACCGCGACGGCATGGAGATCATCGGCGTTATCCTTAAATCTACTCCTGAAAGCCAGTATCCTGACATGATAAAGCTCCTTGACTATGGGTTCAATACTTACAAGTCGGTAAAGATATGCAGCGCAGGCGACACTGTCGGAGATGTCGCTGTGACATCAGGAGCGAAAAGCTCTGTAAATGTCGTAGTAAATGAAGATATTTACGTGTCGGCGCTTAAGGAAGCGGATGAGGATACAGCCGCTTCAGATCTCACTTACGAGATAAACGCAAAGGAGCTTGAGGCTCCAGTAGAGCAGGGCGCTGCTGCAGGAACGGTAACTGTTTATCAGGGCGACACAGTGCTCGGTACATACGATGTGTTTACGGCTGACAGCGTGGGTCTGACGGCAGGCAAAAATTTCCTGAACAGCATGAAGAATATTCATATTCCTGTATTCCTGCTTGTATTTGTGTTCGTTCTGTTTGTAATTGCAGTCTACGTAGGCTTTGCACTCAAGGTCCGCCGCGAGAACAGGCGCGCGAGGGAAATGAGAGAGGCGAGACGTGAGGAGCGCCGCAGACAGGCAGCAGAATTTGAAGCAAAGCATATGAAGGGGAATGACGATATACTTGCCGGATATTATAAGAGCAGGCAGGAGGGCGCGCCCGGCGCGCAGGCGCAGAAGCAGTCAGGAGAAAAACATATTAAGACAGGCTTGAGAAAAAAATAATTTTTACGCCGCGGGCGGCGCATTATGTTTACATTATTCCCACATATTAGGCATTTATGGCATAATTTATGATAAGTTTGTCAAAAATAACTATCAGTAATTACAATTCAACTTGTAAAAAAACTTAATTTATTTGTAAAAATCGACAAACAGAGTTCCAACTTCAGGAACTCTGTTTTTTGTTGTGAATACGTTGCAAAATAAGGAATGTTCTGATAAAATATG
>CAVGAH010000008.1:3012-30713 GCA_963627215.1 bacterium
ACTCAGGTCCATTGCCGCAGCTGAAAAGACAACATTCATGGGAGGTATGATTGAATGAGTACTAAAAGGAAAGTCGAAATCACAGACCAGCAGATGTCCGACATCATCGCCATTATTGATAAATACAGAGATGATCAGGGTGCGTTGATTCCTGTTCTTCACGAAGTTCAGGACTACTTCGGATATCTTCCGATCGAAGTTCAGAAGGTTATTTCAGACGAGCTGCATGTTCCACTGGCAGAGATATACGGTGTAGTTACATTCTACGCTCGTTTCTCTACTCAGCCTAAGGGCAAGTACGCTGTCAGCGTATGTATGGGTACTGCCTGCTACGTTAAGGGCGCAGGTAAGATCCTCGAGAAGTTTGAAAATACTCTCGGCATCAAGGCAGGCGAAGTTACAGAAGACGGCCTGTTCAGCCTTGACGCGTGCAGATGCATAGGCGCATGCGGTCTGGCTCCTGTCGCTACAGTTAACGGTGAAGTATACGGCAGACTCGTTCAGGCTGACGTCCAGACTATCTGCGATAAGTATATGAACGAATAGTTTGATCGGGAGGTATTTTTATAATGAAGACAATAGCAGAACTCGCTGAACTCAGAGACGCATCTTATGCTAAGGTGCATATGAGAGAGGATAACAAGGAATCAGAGACTAAAGTCAAGAGACACGTACTTCTCTGCGGTGGTACAGGATGTCTTTCATCTCATTCAGAGCAGCTCAAGGAACGTCTTGATGAAAAGCTGAATGAATACGGCATGGCAGACCAGGTACAGACTATAATGACAGGCTGCTTCGGTCTCTGCGCTGAAGGTCCTATCGTAGTTGTATATCCTGAAGGTACTATGTACTCAAAGGTAACACCAAAGGACATCGAAGAAATCGCTGAAAAACACGTTAAGGACGGACAGATCGTAGAGCGCTGCCTTATCGGTCACGGCGAAGAATCTTATGATGAGGAAGGAAACAGAAAAGAAGCTATAGACTTCTTCCACAGCCAGAAGAGAGTTGCTCTCAGAAACTGCGGACGTATAAATCCGGAAGACATTGATGAATATATTGCTTTTGACGGTTATAAGGCTCTCGGCAAGGTTCTCACAGAAATGACTCCTGAGCAGGTAATTCAGACTGTAAAGGATTCAGGCCTCAGAGGAAGAGGCGGTGCAGGCTTCCCTACAGGTCAGAAGTGGACTTTCGCTGCTGCTTCAAAGGGCGAAGTTAAGTACGTTGCATGTAACGCCGACGAAGGTGACCCGGGCGCATTCATGGACAGATCTATCCTTGAAGGTGACCCGCACTCAGTTCTCGAGGCTATGGCTATCGCAGGCTATGCAGTAGGCGCTCACCAGGGTTACATATATGTAAGAGCTGAATATCCTACAGCTGTAAACAGACTGAATATCGCTATCGACCAGGCTCACGAATACGGTCTCCTCGGTAAGGATATCTTTGGTTCAGGCTTCGATTTTGATATCGAGCTGAGACTCGGCGCAGGCGCATTCGTATGCGGTGAAGAAACAGCCCTGATGAACTCTATCGAGGGTATGAGAGGCGAACCACGTCCACGTCCGCCATTCCCTGCATCTAAGGGTATTTTCGGAAAGCCTTCTATGCTGAACAACGTAGAAACTTACGCTAATATCTGTCCTATCATCCTGAACGGAGCTGACTGGTTCGCAGGAATGGGTACAGAAAAGTCAAAGGGTACTAAGGTATTCGCAGTAGGCGGTAAGATCAACAATACAGGTCTCGTTGAGATTGAAATGGGTACTCCGCTCAGAGAAGTTATTTACAACATCGGCGGCGGCGTTCCTGGCGGCAAGAAGTTCAAGGCAGCACAGACAGGCGGTCCTTCAGGCGGATGCATCCCTGCTTCACTGATCGACACACCTATGACATACGATGACCTCAGCGCTATCGGTTCTATGATGGGTTCAGGCGGTCTTATCGTAATGAACGAAGACGACTGTATGGTAGATATCGCAAAGTTCTTCCTCGAATTCACAGTTGATGAATCTTGCGGTAAGTGCCCTCCGTGCCGTATCGGTACTAAGAGAATGCTTGAGATCCTCGAAAAGATCACAGACGGAAGAGGTGAGCTCGAGGATATCGATAAGCTCGAAACACTCGCTAAGAACATTCAGGCATCTGCGCTCTGCGGTCTCGGTCAGACAGCTCCAAACCCTGTACTGAGCACACTCAGATACTTCAGAGATGAGTATATTTCTCACGTAGTTGACAAGAAGTGTCCTGCAGGCGTCTGCAAGAACCTTATCCAGATCAAGATCAACCCTGATATCTGTAAGAGCTGCGGCATCTGCGCTAAGATCTGCCCTGCTACTTGCATCAGCGGCCAGAAGAAGGTTCCTTACGTTATCGACCAGTCAAGATGTCTCAAGTGCGGCGCTTGTATCGAAAAGTGCCCGTTCAAGGCTATCTCAAAGGAAGCTTAATGCAGGCTGCGTGCCCGTTCAGGGGTCACAGCACAGCATGATCGCATAACGTGTATATATATTAAAATTGAATAAAAAGCAATATGAATTAGTCCTACCATACGATATTGTTAAGAAAAAAACTTGCGCCATAAGCGCAGGGGGGAATTTATGAAGATGTTAAATATCACAATTGACGGTGTTGCAGTTCAGGTACCTGAAGGGACTACTGTACTTGAGGCTGCAAAGCAGGCAGGAATCAATATTCCTACACTCTGCTATCTTAAGGATGTTAATGAGATAGGCGCATGCAGGATGTGTCTTGTTGAGATAAAGGGCGCGAGAGCGCTCCAGACTGCATGCGTATATCCTGCGGCTGATGGAAATGAGATCTTCACTTCATCGCCTAAGGTAAGAGAAGCGAGAAAGATGAATCTCAGCCTTCTCCTTTCAAATCATAAGAAGGAATGCCTTACTTGTGACAGAAATAAGAACTGCGAGCTTCAGACTCTTGCTGAAGAGATGGATATAAAGGAAATGCCGTTTGAAGGAGAAGCCTGCGGACTTCCGATCGATGATACTTCGTTATCTATCGTTAAAGATCCTCAGAAGTGCATACTCTGTAAGCGTTGTATCGCTGTATGTAAGAACGTACAAACTGTGGGTATCATCGACGCTGTAAACAGAGGCTTTGTTACTACTATCGAGCCGGCGTTCGGTCAGAAGCTCGGCGAGGCTGCATGCGTAAACTGCGGTCAGTGCGTAGTATCATGTCCTGTAGGCGCTCTTACGGAAAAGAGCAGCATCAGCGATGTATGGAACGCTATCGGAGATCCTGAAAAGACAGTTCTCGTTCAGACTGCTCCTGCAGTAAGAGCTGCTCTCGGCGAGGAATTCGGAATGGAGATAGGTACTGCTGTTACTTCACAGATGGTCGGAGCACTCAAAAGACTCGGTTTCGACAAGGTATTCGATACTGATACGGGCGCAGATGTTACTATACTTGAAGAAGGAACAGAGCTCATAAACAGAATGAAGAACGGCGGAAAGCTGCCTATGATCACATCATGCAGCCCGGGCTGGATCAAGTTCTGCGAGCATTACTATCCTGAGTTCATCGATAACCTTTCAAGCTGCAAGTCTCCTCATGAGATGTTCGGCGCTCTGCTCAAGTCTTACTATGCAGAGAAGGAAGGGATAGATCCTAAGAATATCGTAACTGTATCTATCATGCCATGCGTTGCGAAGAAGTTCGAGGCTGCAAGACCAGAGCTTTCAAACGACGGCATGCAGGATGTAGATTACGTTCTGACTACAAGAGAGCTTGCAAGGATGATAAGAGAAGCATGCATCGACTTTAAGCAGTGCGAAGGCGAGTTTGATACTCCGTTCGGTTCTGCTTCAGGTGCAGGAGTTATATTCGGCGCTACAGGCGGTGTAATGGAAGCTGCTCTGAGAACTGTAGCTGACGTACTTACGGGTACTGACGTTCAGAAGCTCGAGTATCACGAGGTAAGAGGCCTTGACGGTATAAAGGAAACTTCTGTAGATCTCGGAAACGGTACAGTTATAAAGGCTGCTGTAGCTCACGGACTCAGCAACGCGCGCGAACTCCTTGATAAGATCAAGGCAGGCGAAGCCGACTATCAGTTCGTTGAGATCATGGCATGTCCGGGCGGCTGTGTAAACGGCGGCGGTCAGCCTATCCAGCCTTCAAGGGTAACTAACTGGGTCGACCTCAGGGCTGAAAGAGCGAAGGCTCTCTACTCCGAGGATGAAAAGCAGGCTATAAGAAAATCTCATAAGAATCCTGTAGTAATGGATTACATCTATGGCGAGTTCCTCGGCGAACCGGGCGGGGAAAAGGCTCATCATCTGCTCCATACTACATATACTGAGAGAGATCGTTTTTAAGTGAACATTTAACTTTTGGTTAATGAGTTTTATCTGGGAAACGGGCTGCCGGGAGGCGGCCCGTTTTTCGTGGTTTTTGAGGGAATGTCGAATCGTATCGCAGCGCCGGTGACGGCGAAAGTTGTGCTCATATGCATTAATGCGGTAAATTGAAAAAGCGGTTTAAATGAATAAGATTTTATTGTATAATTAAGAAATATAGCTTGCGTCGGCCCGGCCGACGGGAGCATGGGTGAAAGATACTTTGAAAGGAAATTAATATGGAAAATTTTAAAATGGGAACTAAGTGCGTACAGGCAGGATATACACCGGGCAATGGTGAGCCGAGACAGGTGCCGATCATACAGTCTACTACGTTTAAATATGCTACGAGCGAGGATATGGGAAAGCTTTTTGACCTTGAGGCAGAGGGCTACTTCTATACTCGCCTGCAGAACCCTACGAACGATCACGTAGCTGCTAAGATCGCTGCAATGGAGGGCGGTACAGCTGCAATGCTGACTTCTTCGGGTCAGGCTGCGAATTTCTTTGCGCTGTTCAATATCTGCAATGCTGGTGATCATATAGTTGCTTCTTCATCTATTTACGGAGGAACTTTTAACCTGATCTCTGTAACTATGGCGAAGATGGGTATCGAAACTACATTCGTTTCTCCGGATGCTACGGAGGAAGAACTGAACGCGGCGTTCAAGCCTAACACAAAGGCGATGTTCGGCGAGACTATCGCAAATCCGGCGCTTACGGTACTTGATATCGAGCTTTTCGCGAAATGCGCTCACGCGCACGGCGTTCCGCTGATCGTTGACAATACGTTCCCGACGCCTGTAAACTGCCGTCCTATCGAGTGGGGCGCTGATATAGTCACTCATTCTACTACTAAGTATATGGACGGTCACGGCGCTGCTGTAGGCGGTGCTATCGTTGACAGCGGCAAGTTTGACTGGATGGCTCATGCCGACAAGTATCCGGGTCTCTGTACTCCTGACGAAAGCTACCACGGCATAACTTATGCCGAAAAGTTCGGCAAGGAGGGTGCTTTCATTACTAAGTGTACTGCGCAGCTCATGCGCGACCTCGGCTCTATACAGTCGCCTCAGAACGCGTTCATACTGAATCTCGGACTTGAATCGCTGCATGTGAGGATGCCTAAGCACGTTGAGAACGGCCAGGCCGTTGCAGAGTTCCTGTCAAAGCATGATAAAGTTGCTTATGTCAATTATTCGGGACTTCCGGGCGATAAGTATTACGAGCGCGCTCAGAAGTATCTGCCGAACGGCGGCTGTGGCGTTGTTTCGTTCGGGCTCAAGGGAGGGCGCGAGGCTGCTTCTATATTTATGCAGAACCTCAAGCTCGGCGCTATAGAGACTCATGTTGCCGACGCGCGTACATGCTGCCTGAACCCTGCTACTTCTACGCACAGACAGATGACAGATGAGCAGCTTGCAGAGGCAGGCGTTCCTGCAGAGCTTATACGTATAAGTCTCGGACTTGAAGATAAAGAAGATCTTATCGCCGATATCGCTGCTGCACTTGATGCAATCAAATAATAAATTATTAATGATGAATAATTGATGGTGCTCCGTAAGGACGCAACAGGCTGCGTAAAATGCGCGCCGGGCGCGCGGGCAGTGATCGGCATTTGCTGAAAGGAGAAAATAAATTATGACAAGATTTATGAGCGAGCTTGCTGCATCGCTTGAGCCTTACGTGCCGGGCGAGCAGCCGAAGGACAGAAAATACATAAAGCTCAATACGAATGAAAATCCGTATCCGCCTTCACAGAAGGTACTTGATGCGATAGCATCGGCATCCGCCGACCTGAGGCTTTATCCCGACCCTGACGCGACAGTCGCACGCAGAGCTGTAGCGGAGCACTGCTGCCGCGCGCTGGGACTTACGGGCGCGGCTGCGATAGACGAGGACAATGTTTTCGTGGGAAACGGCTCGGACGAGGTGCTTGCGTTTATTTTCCCTACATTCTTTAAAGGAAAGAAGATCGCGTTTGCTGATATTACATACAGCTTTTATCCTGTTTATTCGGCGCTTTTTGAAGTTCCTTACGAAAAGCTCCCGTTGCTTGATGATTTTTCGATAAATGTCGAGCAGTACGTTAAGGATATACCGGGCGGAGCACACGGGAGCATCGGCGGCATACTGCTTTGCAATCCAAATGCTCCGACAGGACGCGCGCTGCCGCTTGAGGATATAGAACGGATAGCTAAGGCTAACTCTGAGCGCATAGTTATAGTTGACGAAGCGTATGTAGATTTCGGGGCTGAGTCGGCTGTTTCACTCGTAAATAAGCATGACAACCTGCTCGTAACGCAGACGCTTTCGAAGTCGCGCCAGCTTGCCGGTATGAGAGTCGGCATCGCTATAGGCTGCAAGGATCTGATCGCTGCGCTGAACGCTGTGAAAAATTCATTTAATTCATATACTGCCGACAGGCTTGGTATCGCCGCGGCAACGGCTGCGTTTGATGACGATGAATATTTTAATGACACGCGGGCAAAGATAATAGCTGCACGGGAGCACGTTACGGAAGAACTCCGCAAGCTCGGCTTTGACGTTATCCCGTCGAGCGCGAACTTTATATTCGCTCAGCCGCCTGCATTCGACCATGCTCCGGGCGGAGCATCAGGAAGCAGCAATGATGAAACTGACGCAGGAGCAATGTTCAGGATGCTCCGTGAGGCAGGCATACTCGTAAGGTATTTCAACAAGCCGCGTATAAACAACCGCCTGCGCATCACTATCGGCACAGAGGAAAAAATGGCAGAGCTCGTGGCGGCTGTTAAGTCGATACTCGGAAAGTAAAAGATCGAAAAATATTCCTGATTAATAAATTCCTAATAAAATGTTAAGAAAAACAGGCGGTCGGCAGGCCGCCTTTTGCTGTATAATGGATAATGCAGTTGTTAGTAATATAATTTATAAAAGACGCATATAATGCTGGAAAATATACGGATAAGCGGAGTTGAAATTCCCTACACCACGGAGCGTTACGTATATTTGCAAGCAACAGAAGCGTCCTATATATTAAACGAGGAAGGAGGCTGTGATGTTTGACATTAAGGAAAATCTGAAAAGACTGCCGGACAAGCCCGGCGTGTATATGCACAAGGATGCGCTGGGGCACGTGATATATGTCGGCAAGGCAGTCTCGCTGAAAAACCGCGTGCGCCAGTATTTTCAGTCGCAGACGAATATGGCGCCGAAGGTGCGTTCTATGGTGGCGCATATAGAGGAATTTGAATATATAACGACCGATTCTGAGATGGAAGCGCTCATACTCGAATGTAATCTTATAAAAAAATACATGCCGAAGTACAACGTACTTTTGCGTGATGACAAAACATATCCATATATAAAGGTAACTATGCGTGAGGAATATCCGCGCATCATAAAGACGCGCCGCATAGTTGATGACGGCGCAAAATATTTCGGGCCGTACAGCGATGTGGGCGCAGTCAATGAAATAATTGATATGCTCAACGAAATATACGTGCTGAAGCGCTGCTCGGCGAAAACGTTTCCGACAGGGTTCAGACCGTGCCTGAATTATCATATAGGTCAGTGCCGCGGGATATGCGTGGGGCGCGTTTCAAAGGCCGAGTACCGCGATGCGATAAGTGAGATAATTGAATTCCTGAAGGGGCATAATAAAAAGCTGCTTGAAAGTATGACGGAAAAAATGATGCAGGCGTCTGAGGCGCTGAATTTTGAAAAGGCGGCTGAGTACCGCGACAGGATAAACGCAGTAAAGGCGATAACAGAAAAGCAGAAGGTCGTGCTCGGTGCGGCGAACGATATGGATATGATCCTGACTGCAAAGAGTAGTTCAGGGTACCATATAATACTGTTTTTTGTAAGAAATGGTAAATTAAGCGGGCGCGAAAGCTTCCATATGGATGACGCTGGTCTGACCGGCATGCGGGAAGTCGACGCCGGGGGCGCAGGAGCGGCGGCCGATCAGGCGGCCGCGGAGCAGGATGCAGGTGATGGCTCGGATACGGATACGGGAGCTGCGGCGCGGAGCGCGGCAGTCGCTGTCGAGCAAGAGCGCGGCGATCTGATAGCGGAATTTATAAAGCAGTATTATACAAAAGACATGCTGATCCCAAAGGAAATAGCGGTAGAATACGAGCCGTCGGAAGGCACGCTTCTCGAAGAATGGCTCACAGCGATGCGCGGCTCAAAAGTAAAGCTTTTCACGCCGCAGAAGGGCGACAAGCACGCGCTTCTTGAAATGGCGAGACGCGATGTAGTAGAGATGATGAAGGTCCTCGACGACCGCGCAGCAGCAAAGTCAGAGCGTGAAAACGCAGTGGCCGCAGAGCTCGACAGGCTTTTCGGAGAAAAACGCAGACGGCTTAAAATGCTGGAGATGGTACGCGCGGCGCGCGATGCAGGGGAAATGCGCGCGCATAGCGGCGGAACACCGACCGGTGCGCCGACAGCCGCAGCAAGAGCAGCAGAATCGTCAGAACAGTACGACCCGTATGGCGAAAAATGCTCATGGCGTATAGAATCATATGATATTTCAAATATTTCAGGTGTAGACTCTGTAGGCGGCATGGTAGTTTTCGAAAACGGCAGACCGCAGCGCAAATCTTACAGAAAGTTCAAGATAAAAACTGTAGAAGGCCCGGACGATTACAGCAGCATGCAGGAGGTCATATACAGGCGTTTCCGCAGAGCGCAGAAAGGCGACCCTGGATTTTCGCGCATGCCTGATATAATATTCGTTGACGGCGGCCTCGGCCACGTACATGCCGTGCAGGAAGTCCTCGACGCGATGGACCTGCACATAATAGTCGCAGGCATGGTAAAGGACGACCACCACAGGACGCGAGGACTTTTCGTAGATGAAAAGGAAGTAGACCTGAAGGAGCGCCCGGCGCTCTTCCGCTATGTAACGACTATTCAGGACGAGGTCCATAGATTCTCCATAGATTACCATCACGGCCTGCGCAACAGATCGATGCAGAAGTCGATACTCGACGATGCGCCGGGCATAGGTGAAAGACGCAAAAAAGCGCTGCTATCAAGATTCGGCAGTATAGAAAACATGAGAAAAGCCGACGTATCGGAGCTTGCTGAGACAGAAGGCATGACGATGCGCGCCGCCGAGAGCTTAAAGCTTTATCTCGCAGAAAAGGAAAAAGAGATAAAGTAGCGTGACTGGCAGACCGCAGACGGAACCGGAAACGGGTGCAGCAAATTGCAGCAAAAAGAGAGTTGATATCAGGGAGGATGACCGTACAGAAAGGGGAACTGTCATGGCACGAGCTACAGCAGGAAATTCACAAGTGAACGATAAACTTACAAACAGCAGGGAAAAGAGAAAAAAGGTAAAATTCAATAAGGACAAAAAATACCGCCGCAGGCGGCAGCTTCTTATAATTATCGCCCTTGTAATAGTAATAGCGCTCGTACACGGAATAGGTCAGCGAATAATTCCCGAACACCGCGTCTCGCGTCTCGGCGGCCTGGCCGCCCCATCGTGGGTGCAGCAGGACTTCATCAGAGTAGACGGTCATTCACGCTCAGGAAAAGAGCTTATAGCTGTAAACGATATAGTTATACATTATGTCGGAAATCCGAACACTACAGCGCAGGCAAACAGAGATTTTTTCGACAGCGACGCGTCAAACGTCAGCTCGCATTACGTAGTCGGTCTTGACGGCGAGATAATACAGTGCGTTCCGCTTGACGAGCGTTCCGCCGCAAGCAACAACAGAAACGCAGATACTATATCAATAGAAGTCTGCCACCCTGACGAGACGGGAAAATTCAATGACGCTACATATCAGTCGCTCATAAAGCTGACAGCGTGGCTCTGCAAGGAGGGCGGGCTTAGCAGCGACCACATCATACGGCACTATGACGTGACCGGTAAGATATGCCCGAAGTACTTCGTAGAGCATGAAGATGCATGGGAGCAGTTCAAATCAGATGTAAGCGCAGCGATGTAGACCAAAAAGAAAAAGCTTCTGTCATAGAACTATAGAGCCGTATGACAGAAGCTTTTAATATTTTCTGTTAAATTTTTAAACGATCTTTATTAGTCTTCAAGAGCGAGTCTGTCAAATTCAGCAGATACGCGCTCAAATTCTTCATCGTCCTCTATGTCGATGATCTCGAATGTTTCATCGTCATTTTCCTTGTAGCCGTAGATGTAGATGTCATCTGTACCGTCATCAGGGAGAAGAGCGATGTATTCCTGACCGGCGCAGTCAAACACGCCGAGGATCTCACACTCGATGTCTTCAGAATCTTCAAACTGCAGAGTGATGAAATCAGCATCGTCATCTTCAGGCGCGTTGTTTACGTTCTTGTTGTCTGCCATTTTATTTTTCTCCTTTTATCCATATTATTTTAATGTAGATCTAATAACAAATTTACTAACGGCGCGTCATAAGCTGCACGCGCGCTCGGGGCGGTCTGACCGCCGCAACGTCGGCATGATGGGTCAATTAAGTTATTCGTACAGCGACCTGAAAAGAACGGTCGCGGAAGCCGACTTTCCTTATTATATATATTAATACAAGCCGTGGCAACACCAAAAACCCGTTTTTTAAATTTTAATGCCTGCGGCGCTATAACGTAGCGCCAGATGCCCCCCTGAAATGACCTTGTAATATAAACTTATCTTTACGAAGCTACGTTCTAACATATATACTTTTATCAGATAGAAAACATTTTTACAAAGACGCCGTTTAACGCTGACGAATATACATCGTCCTGTAAGGCGTCCTGCAAGGACCATTTTTTTCAAAGGGAGTTACAAAGGAGAAAAGATGAGAAAGAAAGCAATTATCGCAGCGTTGACCGCCGCAATAGTAATGGCAATGTCGATAGTCCCTGCATTTGCAGCGGAAACAGCGACGCCTGTTGTCGGAACACCGACCGGTGCAGTCGTATCGAACCCGACAGGCCGGGAAGCAAACGCCATAGACGGCTACGACGACTCAAAAAAGGAGCATCATCCGGCATATATTACAGGCTACACAGACGGAACGATAAAGCCATGGAGAAACCTTACGAGAGCCGAAGCTGTTCAGATGCTGCATAATATAAACAGCGCAAACCCTGCGCCGACAGAAAAATTTTATGAAAGTCCGCAGATAACGCGCGGCGAATTCGCAAAGCTCGTACTCGCGGCTAAGGATATAAAGGCAAAGGAAATGAGCGATTTCCTCACAGGCTATCCTGACGGAACGCTCAAGCTCGAAAACACGCTTACGCGCTGTGAAGCAGTAACGATGATAAACAGAGCATACGGCAGAGTCGCAGACTCATTTTCAATAATGGCAAGCATGAACCTCCGCATAATGCCGGATGTTCCGACGTCTTACTGGGCGTATTACGACCTTATGGAAGCTATAACGGACCACAACACATACGGTAAAAATGCAACAGAGGACGGAAATTCAGATGAAGAGCTCTGGTCTGACTGGCAGTCCGGCAAGGTAGACCTGCCGCAGGGCTGGAGGAATATAGGCGGAAAGCTTTATTACGTAAACAACCAGGGAACATTCTCATATAATACAACAGTAGACGGTATAAAGCTTAACGCCGAGGGTACGTACACGACGATGAACGGCGAGCTCGATGCGCTGCTCAGAGAAGAAATAGTTAAAATAATAAATAATGATATGACGCAGGATCAGAAGCTCCGCGCTATATATGATTACATGATAAAGAATTACAGCTACCGTGGCGCAGACACAGTCGAAGCGGGGGCAGTAGGCTGGGAGCCTGAGTTTGCGATGAATATGCTCCAGTCCGGAAAGGGCAACTGCTATTCATGGGCCGCTACGTTCGCGTACCTGGCACGCCAGAGCGGATGGGCTGCAAACGCAGTAGCAGGCACAGCTGTATCGCCTAAGGGCTCTGTACGCGAGCATGCTTGGGTAGAGATAACCATAGACGGAACTGCTTATACGTTCGACCCTGAGATCGAAGGCGTTTACGCAAAGACAGTCGGCGAGACTTACGACCTTTTCAAGAAGGCGTATGGACAGGCAGTCTGGAAGTATAATAAGGCAGAGGTAGAAGAGCCTGATTACAGCGACGACGTAAATACTCCTGTTGATGAATCGCTCGTAAAGATACTCGACCAGGTATACAGCGGCGTCGGCGTAGAGATAGGCCTTCAGGATGCGGCAGTTACAAAGTCGAGAGAGCAGTATTATACAGGAGTTACAGGTCTCAAGTACAAGGCAGGCGTAGCCCGCGAGCCGCTTATGACATCGCAGGCACACTCAACAGTGATCCTTCAGATGGAAGACGGCGCTGACATAGACGCAGCAGTGAAAGCCATAAAAGAAAACGTAGACGGCCGCAAGTGGATCTGCGTAGGCGTCTCAGACGAAAACATCCTCGTAGACCACGTAGGAAATTACATCCTCTTAACTATGGACAACGAGTATGCAAACAAGATAATGGACAACTTCAAGAAGCTGTCGTTGTAACACCGGGCGAATAATCTCGGATAATTGATAAAACTTTAAAAAATAGTACTGGAAATCAGGCTGCCGCATGGTATACTATACTGTTTAAACAACAGAGTAGGACTGTGACGGCAGTCCTGTTTTTTGTACATAGTATTCAGGCCGCGCTCCGGGCGCGGAGCCGCAGTTGTGCATCCTGTAATGATGTGGCTGCGGTTTGTCACAGCAGTATCGAAATGAGGTCATTAATATGAAAACAGATGATAAAAGGCTTGAAGAAGCAAAAGAAGGCGTGCTTGAATATTTCAGAAGGATAGCTGCGGTACCGCATGATTCCGGTCATGAGGGCGCGCTGGCGCGCGAGATGCGTGAATGGCTTAAAAATGTAAATGGCGTATCGACGATAGACGATGCGGGAAACCTTATATGCAATATCCCCGCAACGCCTGGCTGCGAAAACGCGCCGCTGCTCATGCTTCAGGGGCATATAGACATGGTGTGCGCGTCGCGTGAAGGCTCAGGCTGGGACCCGCTGCGTGACCATGTAACGCTGCGCATACATCCTGACAAGGAAACAGGACGCACTGTACTGAGCTCGGATGGTAATTCGTCACTCGGAGCTGACTGCGGGCTCGGTGATGCCGGAATATTCTGGGTGCTCAGCCACGCGAAGAAGCGCGGACCGATAAGGGTCCTCATGACAGTACAGGAGGAAGTCGGTCTTGTCGGAGTAAACAGGTTGGATCCATCGGCATTAGACGATGTAAAGCTGCTCATAAACGTTGACGGCTTTGCCGGAGGCATAATCATCGCAGGCAGTGCAGGCGGCAGGCGCGAGGACTACAGCCGCCCTATACACGCCGTAAGGGAGACTGACGAGGATGCGGCGACGCATAAGAGATGCGTTTTGAAGCTTTCAGGTTTCAGAGGCGGTCATTCGGGGTATGATATAGACCGTGGACGTGCAAATCCTATACGCCTTATCGGTGTATTGCTCGATGACCTTGACAGGAACGGAGCGGATTTTGATATCGCGTCATTTAACGGCGGGCTAAAGCACAACGTCATTCCTTCGTGGTGCGAGGCCGATATCGTAATTGCGGATAAAGACCTGCCGTTTCTCAAAGAGCGCGCTCAGGCGCTCGTGAGCCTTATAGAAGAAAAATATTCAGTTACGGACAGTGAAGGCGGATTTTCCATGCGTATATACGAAAGAGACGAGGAGGGCGGCAGCCTGCCGGAGCTCGTGCTTTCGCGCGGTGACCGCGACGCAGTTATAAAATTCATTACTTCATTACATACGGGAGTTTACCGCTACATGAAAGAGCTGCCTGATCATGTTGACACTTCGTGCAACCTCGGAAAGATCATATGCGACGCGGCAGACGCGTCAAGAGGCATGCATGCGCTTTTGTTTGAGCGCAGCAGCAGGCAGGAATGGCATGACGAGCTTCTGAAGCTTCACGCAGAGGCAGCGCAGAAAACAGGCTTTAAGCTGTCAGACCTGGAGGAATATTTACCGTGGATATTCGATCACGAGAATCCGCTGATGGCGGCCGCGGCAGAGGAATACGAGCGTATAACAGGTGAAAAGGCGGAAAAGAGCGCCGTTCACGTCGGACTTGAGCCGTCAGTGCTGGGCGCGAAGCATCAGGGCATGGAAATGATAAACATGGGCGCGGACGTAGTAGACCCGCACACAGTACACGAGCGCGTCTACCTCGACTCGGTAGGCCCGTTCGCCCTGACCCTCAAGGCCCTCATTGAGCGCGCGGCTGATGCAGGAATAGAAGTAGAGGATAGGTAAGTAAACTTCTATAAACAAAAAGGCGCCATATTCTGCCGGAGAATATACGGATAAGCGTAGTTGAAATTCCCTGCACCACGGGGCGTTACGTATATTTCGCAGGCAACAGAAAGGCGTCCTGCACTTATTAATGAATATATTATTTTTTTATAAAGAATATATTATTTTAATGAAATTAAAGGAACAGAGAAAATTTTTTCAAAAGGAGGAAAACAGATATATGGGTAAAATTTTCAGATATCTGGGAGAGCACAAGGGCGCAGTAGCGCTCATAATCCTCTTCCTTGCCGTACAGGGCGTGTGTGAAATCACGCTTCCTCAGTACACGGCAGATATAGTAAATGTCGGCATTCAGAACAGCGACATGGCGTTCCTGAAGTCAGCAGGTCTTAAAATGGCAGGCATATCAGTCATAATGATGCTTGCAGCATGCTGCTCGTCATTCGTTGCTTCAAGAACGGGCGCAGCCATAGGCCGCGACCTGAGAAGCAGAGTATTCAAAAAAGTGGTGTCTTTTTCCGGCGCGGAAATAGATAAATTCTCTACGGCGTCGCTCATCACGAGATGCACGAACGACGTCCAGCAGATAATGATGGTCAGCATAATGCTCCTCAGAATGGTCCTGTACGCTCCTATAATCGGTGCGATAGGCATAGCAAAGGTAATAACGAGCCAGACAGGACTGGCGTGGATAATAGCTCTCGCAGTAGGCGCGATAGTTGCGCTCGTATTCACGCTCATGGGCCTGGCGCTGCCGAAATTCAGGATAATGCAGAAGCTCGTAGATAAGCTCAATCTTATCTCGCGTGAGATCCTGACAGGCATATCCGTAATAAGGGCATTCAACCGTCAGGAGGAAGAAGAAAAGAGGTTTGAGGCGGCTAACCGAGACCTCATGAAAACTCAGCTCTTCGCAAACAGGGTCATGACATTCATGATGCCTGCAATGATGATGATAATGAACTGCATCTCAGTACTCGTAGTATGGGCGGGCGCAAAGAGCGTAGACGCCGGAAACATGCAGGTCGGCGATATGATAGCATTCATAACCTACGCTATGCTCATCGTAATGGCGTTCATGATGATAACTATGATATCTATAATGCTTCCGAGAGCCGGAGTTGCAGCTGCACGAATAGACGAGGTCCTCAATACAGAAGCGTCTATAAAGGATCCTGCGTCACCGCAGCATAACGATGATGAAAAATTCGAGGGCGAGATACGCTTCGAAAACGTTTCGTTTACTTATCCGGGCGCAGAGGAGCCTGTACTGTCTGATATAACGTTCACGGCAGAGGCTCACAAGACTACGGCGTTCATAGGAAGCACGGGCTCAGGAAAATCAACAGTAGTAAATCTTATCCCGCGTTTCTATGACGTAACAGGCGGACGCATCCTTATAGACGGCGTGGATATCAGAGATATAACGCAGAAAACGCTGCGTTCAGCCATAGGCTTCGTTCCGCAGAAGGGAATACTTTTCTCAGGAACGATAGAGTCAAATTTAAAATATGCAGATGATAATATTTCAGATGAAACGATGAAGATGGCTGCAAGGACTGCGCAGGCGGCAGAGTTCATAGAAGCGAAGCCTTACGCATATGAAGCGCCTGTAGCGCAGAACGGCTCAAACGTTTCGGGCGGCCAGCGCCAGAGGCTCGCGATAGCGCGAGCTATAGCAAAGCAGCCGCAGATATATCTGTTTGACGACAGCTTTTCAGCGCTCGACTTTAAGACGGACGCTGCACTGCGCCGCGCGCTCGCTGAGAACACTGCAAACGCTACAAATATAATAGTAGCGCAGCGCGTCAGCACGATAATGCACGCAGACAGGATAATCGTACTCGATGAAGGCCATATAGCAGGCATCGGCACGCACGACGAATTAATGAAAAACTGCAGCGAATACAGAGAGATAGCAGAGTCGCAGCTTTCAAAGGCTGAGCTGGAAGGAGGTGTCGCATAATGAAGGACGATACTTCAAGAAGACCGGCGCCGAGAAGGGGCAGAGGTCCGGGTCCGGGAGGCCTTACATTTGAAAAGCCTAAGGACTTTAAAGGTACATTTAAAAAGCTTCTGAAATATCTCACACAGTTCAAGATAGCATGCGCCGTAGTCGTTATAGCGGCGCTGTTCAGTACGCTCTTCAACGTAGTCGGCCCGAAGGTACTCGGCATGGCAACTACAGAGCTCTACGCAGGCGTGCAGAATAAGCTTAACGGAATGGGCGGCATAGAGTTCGGCGTAATAGGAAAGATACTTGTATTCTCACTTGCGATATATCTCGCCAGCTCCGCATTTTCATTCATCCAGGGATGGCTCATGACGGGCATATCGCAGAAGATATGCTTCAGATTGAGAGCAGACATATCGGAAAAGATAGACCGCATGCCGATGAAATATTTCGAGTCACACACGGTCGGCGAAGTCCTTTCGAGGATAACGAACGATATAGACACGCTCGGCCAGGGTCTCAACCAGAGCATAACGCAGCTCATAACGTCTGTGGTCACTGTTCTGGGCATCATAATAGTAATGCTGACGATAAATCCTTTACTGACTGTAATAGCGGTCCTCGTAGTTCCACTGTCAGCGGCGCTCATGCTTGTGGTAATGAAAAAGTCTCAGCCGTATTTTAAGCGCCAGCAGTCTTCGCTCGGCGAGATAAACGGTCAGATAGAAGAAACCTTCAGCGGCCAGAACGTAGTAAAAGCATTCAACCGCGAGGAAGCAGTGGTAGCTGAGTTTGAAAAGACTAACTCTGAGCTTTATGAGTCAGCGTGGAAATCGCAGTTCCTTTCGGGACTTATGCAGCCTGTAATGGTTTTCGTCGGCAATATAGGCTACGCTGTGATAGCCGCGGCAGGCGCGGCGCTCGCTATAAAGGGAACTATCAAGGTCGGAGATATTCAGGCATTCGTACAGTACGTAAAGAACCTGACTCAGCCTATATCGATGCTCGCGCAGGTGTCAAACATGCTGCAGTCTATGGCTGCGGCTGCTGAGAGAGTTTTCGAGTTCCTTGACGAGGAAGAAGAAACGGCTGACGTTGCGAAGCCTGCGTCTATAGACGACGTAAAGGGCGATGTGGAATTCAGCCATGTAAGATTCGGCTACAATGAAGACAAGGTAGTAATAAAAGACTTTTCTTCATATGTGTCTGCCGGGCAGACGGTAGCGATAGTAGGTCCTACAGGCGCGGGAAAGACTACTATCGTAAAATTATTAATGCGTTTCTATGACGTGAACGGCGGCAGCATAAAGGTAGACGGCACGGATATACGCGATTTCAGACGCGCCGACCTCAGAAAGCTTTTCGGTATGGTGCTTCAGGATACATGGCTCTTTAAGGGTACGATAATGGAAAATATCCGTTACGGAAGGCTCGACGCTACAGATGAAGAGGTAATAGCCGCGGCAAAGGCTGCAAACGCTCATCATTTCATAAAGACGCTGCCGAGCGGATATCAGATGGAGCTCAACGAAGAAGCGAGCAATGTATCTCAGGGTCAGAAGCAGCTGCTTACTATCGCCCGCGCGATACTTGCCGATAACAGGATAATGATACTTGATGAGGCGACAAGCTCTGTCGATACAAGGACAGAGACGCGCATCCAGCAGGCTATGAACCGCCTTATGGAAGGCCGCACGAGCTTCGTTATAGCGCATCGCTTATCTACGATACGTGACGCAGACCTCATACTCGTAATGCGTGAGGGCGATATAGTCGAGCAGGGAACTCATGACGAGCTGCTTGCCGCAAACGGCTTCTATGCAGACCTCTACAATTCGCAGTTTGAGGAAGCTGAAGAAGAATAAAGATAAGTAAAACAGAAAAATTAAATCGTTTGTTAAATATTGTTTGTTAATAAAAAACGGATCGGAAGAAGGAACATATCTATATGAAAGCAAGGATAGAGAGAATAGAGCTGCATGAGGAAAAGGGCGGTCCGCGTCTGACTCCTCAGACAGCCGAGGCGGTAGAATGCGGTGGTCTTGTGGGCGACCGCCACTGCCGCGATATCAATAAGCAGATATCTATAACGGGCGCTTATGTCCTCGAATGGATGGACGAGTGCGAGCAGCCGGGCATATGCTTTGAAAAGTTCGGCGCGAATCTCATTTTTGACACGATACCTGACGAAATGTTAGAAAAAGGCCTGCGCCTGCAGGTCGGCGAAGCTGTAATAGATATACAGGACGTGCATAAAAAATGTCACGTTGATGACTGCAAGTATTTTGACGACGAGCAGATAGCGGGCTGCAAGCTTAGAAAGTACGTAATGTACGGCGAGTGCATAAGCGCAGGAAATATATCTGTCGGCGACGAGGTCACTATGCTCGAAAAGCGCAGCAGCGCAGGCGGCAGAAATACAGGTCTGACGCTTACGCCTAAAGAGCGTGCGCTTGAAAAGTTCATGAAGGAAGTAAAGGCAGTAATAAAACCTGCTACTGAAGTCGTCAGCTCTGCTGACGCGCTGGGTCGTGTGGCTGCTGCGGGCGCGCGGGCGCGCTTCTCTTCGCCGCATTATGATTCGGCGGCTATGGACGGCATTGCTGTAAGGTCATGCGACCTAAAGGGCGCTTCTTTGGAAAAACCTGTAATCCTGAAGCCTGAGGATTTTAAGCAGGTAAATACAGGAAATCAGATCGAGTCGCCGTATGACGCCGTAATAATGGCTGAAAATATTACTGAGATGCTGGACGAACGCGTATGCGTGAAGCAGGAGCCTGCAAAGTGGGAAAATCTGCGCCGCGTGGGCGAGAATTTCGCAGAGGGTGAGGTAATAGTCCGGGCGGGCCATAAGATAATGCCTATGGATATATGCGCTCTCATAGAGGCGGGCATATTTGAGATAGAGGTGTTCAGAAAGCCGAGGGTCGCTATATTCCCGACGGGCGACGAGATAGTAGAGCCTGAGGACGCTATAGCACCTGACGGAACGCTGCGCGACGGCGAGATAATAGACGCTAACTCAAGGATGTTCCAAGCTATGGCGCTCGAGCAGGGCGCGGAGCCGCATCGTTTTCCTATCCTGCCTGATGACTACGACAGTATAAAGGACGCTGTAAGCGGCGCTGCAGAAGATTACGACGTTATAATAACGAACGCCGGAACGAGCGCGGGCCTTAAGGATTATACTGTAAGGGTATTAAACGAGCTCGGAAAGGTCGTAGTCCACGGCATAGCGATGAAGCCGGGAAAGCCGTGCATACTCGCTATGGCGGGCGGTAAGCCTGTTATAGGGCTGCCGGGATATCCCGTAGCGGCGTATCTGGGCTTTAAGGAGTTCGTTACGCCGGTGCTCGATTACTTGAGCGGGCGCGATGTTGTGAGCGAGCCGAAAAAGGTAAAAGCGATACTCACGCAGGATGTAAGGTCGAGCAAGCGCCAGAGCGAATTTATAAGAGTAAAGCTCGGATGCGATGAATATGGCCGTCTGACGGCCGAACCGCTTGGAAAGGGTTCGGCGTCAATGATGCTTCTGGTAAGAGGCGACGGACATTGCATAGCTCCGCAGCTCTGCAGAGAGATACCTGCAGGCACGGAGGTCGAAGTCGAGCTTTATCGTCCTGAAGAGGAGATAGAGGCCTTAAGAAATTAAAAAATGACTTAAAAAAACGGATCTTGGCGCTTTGTTCATACACAGCGCTGAGGTCTTTTGTATTTTTATTGCCGGATATCGATATACTTCATTGATTTCAGCATCATTTTGTTATATAATTCTCGTTTGTAAAAAAAGTTGGATCGGCATTTAAGGAGACATTCTCATTATGACAGATAATAATCTCAGAAACGTCGCTATCATAGCGCACGTTGACCACGGCAAGACGACTCTTGTTGACGAGATGCTCAAGCAGAGCGGCGTTTACCGTGAAAATCAGACTGTCGTTGAAAGAGTCATGGACTCAAACGACCTCGAACGCGAGCGTGGTATCACTATTCTCGCGAAGAACACTGCCGTTACTTACGGCGACGTAAAGATAAACATCGTAGATACACCGGGACACGCTGACTTCGGCGGCGAGGTAGAGCGTATACTCAAGATGGTAAACGGCGTTATCCTTCTGGTAGACGCTGCTGAAGGCCCTATGCCTCAGACTCGCTTCGTATTATCAAAGGCTCTCGAGCTCGGCCACAAGGTCATCATCCTCATAAACAAGATAGACAGGCCTGACCGCCGTATCGACGAGGTAATAGACGAAGTACTCGAGCTTCTCATGGACCTCAATGCAAACGAAGAGCAGCTCGACTCACCTATACTCTTCTGCTCTGCAAGACAGGGTATCTGCTCAGAGTCGCAGGACGTTCAGGGTACAGACCTCAGACCGCTCTTTGAAGCTATTCTCAGACACATCCCTGCTCCTGAGGCTGATTACGATCAGCCGTTCCAGATGCTCGTTTCTTCTATAGACTACAACGAGTTCGTAGGACGTATCGCTATCGGACGCGTGGAGAGAGGCATCCTCAACCAGAACAGCGAGATAGTCGTTACTAACTACCATGACGGTACGACTTCAAAGAAATCAAGAGCAGCAAATATATATGAATTCGACGGACTTACAAGAGTTCCTGTAAATGAAGCAAAGGCAGGAAATATCATAGCGCTCTCAGGCATCGGCGATATCACTATAGGCGATACTATCTGCGCTCCTGAAGCTCCTGAAGCGCTTCCTTTCGTAAAGATATCAGCTCCTACAGTTGAAATGACGTTCTGCGTAAACGATTCTCCGTTCGCAGGCAAGGAAGGAAAGTACGTAACTTCAAGAAACCTGCGCGACAGGCTCGACCGTGAGCTTCAGAAGGACGTTTCGCTCCGCGTTACAGAGACAGACTCTACAGACGCATTCAACGTAGCTGGCCGCGGCGAGATGCACCTTTCTATCCTTATGGAGAACATGAGAAGAGAGGGCTATGAATTCGCCGTATCACCACCGAGAGTACTCACTAAAGAGATAGACGGAGTTCTCAACGAGCCTATCGAAAGACTCGTAGTAGACGTTCCTGAGAACTCAGTAGGCTCAGTTATAGAAAAAATGGGCTCACGCAAGGCAGAAATGCTCCAGATGACGCCTGTCGGCAACAGAATGAAGATAGAATTCCTCGTTCCTTCGCGCGGACTCTTCGGCTACAGAAACGAATTCCTCACTGACACTCGCGGCGAGGGCATCATGACTTCTGTATTTGAAAAGTACGCTCCGTTTAAGGGCGAGGTGACTCGCCGCAGCACAGGAAGCCTTGTTGCATTTGAAACAGGCGAATGCGCAGCTTACGGACTTTTCAATGCTCAGGACAGAGGCGCGCTCTTCGTTGAGCCGGGCGACCCTGTTTACGAGGGCATGGTAGTCGGCGTTGCTCCAAAGGCGGGCGATATCGATGTAAATGTATGCAAGAAGAAAAATCTTACAAATATGAGAGCAGCAGGAAGCGAAGAAGCACTCAGACTTATACCTGTAAGAAGGATGAGCCTTGAACAGTGCCTCGAATTCCTCGCTGATGATGAGCTTCTCGAGATAACTCCTGAAAGCCTCAGACTCAGAAAGAGCATCCTGAACAAAGAACAGCGCGCTAAACAGCGTTCAAGAATTGCAAAAGGTCAGGAATAATGTTACAATACAAGCAGCGTGGTCGAAAAGACCTTGCTGCTTTAAATAAAATATATTTTATAAGTATATCCCGCAGGGCGCTGCACAGGAGAGAAAATGAAATTATTCACTATTTTAAACTCGATCGGTAGCAGACAGCTCGCCGCAGCGCATCCTGCTTTGAATGGCGAGCTGCTGATACCATTTCAGTGAGCGCAGGAGCGTCTGCAAACTGCATGTACTGTAGAGTATTCATAAGACTGGGGGTCTAAATTTGAAAATTCAGGAATCAGCCGAAAACTATCTCGAAACTATACTCATGCTTGGTCAGTCAGGTCAGCCTGTACGTTCCATAGACATCGTAAACGAGCTTGGCTTCTCTAAGCCGAGCGTAAGCGTTGCCATGAAAAAGCTCCGCGAAAACGGTTACATCCACATGGATAACGACGGTCATATCACACTCTCCGGCACCGGCGCAGAGATAGCAGAAAAAATGTACGAGCGCCACACGCTCCTCAGCAGCTTCCTTATAAAGCTCGGCGTTGACGAGAAGGTAGCAGTAGAGGATGCATGCCGCATAGAGCATGTCATCAGCCCGGAAACATTCCGGAAGCTCAAGGAGCACGTTGAAGGACATACTAAATAAGTGAAAAATAAATAAGTAATGAATTTCTTAAAACGGCCTGCATGTCTGATTTAAATGAAATTGAACGCTCCATGGTCATCTAAATGTGTTAAAATAACTAAGCGCGCCCGGCGCGCCCATATAAATCGAAAGATGCATTACGTATTAATTTACAGAAACAGGAGAAACGATCATGGCAGAAAAGAAACAGAGCCCTTCGATGGACGAATGGTTGAAGCAGGCAAAGCAGCACGAAAGCGCTAAAGATATAGGGATGTACCTCACGCATAACGGCACAGTGCGCAGCACGGCAAAAGCAAAGGTCCGCGCAGGCGCAGAGGATACAAAGCCTGTAACAGGCATGGATTTTTCTTATGACCAGGCTAAGGTAGACGCTATCATAGAAGAAACTTACAAAATGGATGGTATCGGCTACCTCAGAGTATGGCTGAACAAAGGACATCTCGAAGTAGGCGACGACATAATGTACGTCCTCGTAGGCGGCGATATCCGCCCGCACGTAATAGACGCCCTCCAGTACCTCGTAGGCCGCATAAAGAACGAGTGTGTTGTTGAAACGGAGATAAATTAAGATAAATTAAGATAAAAAAGAATAGAAGTATCGGATCATTTTCGTGAGGTCACGAAAATGATAACTACTGGCGCTACGTTATAAAAATGGGCTGCCGCGGAATGCGGCAGCCCGTTTGGTTTTTCGGTCGGATGTATTTTATCTGATCTTATTCAGCTACTGCTGTAACGTTTACAGCTCTGAGCTTTTCCGGATTCTTTGGATCCGGCTCTGTTTCAAAAGTGACCTTCTGACCTTCGTTCAGTGTTCTGAATCCATCGGCGTTAATAGAAGAGAAGTGAACGAATACGTCGCTTCCGCTTTCTTCATCGGCAATGAAGCCATAACCCTTTTCTGCGTTAAACCATTTTACTGTTCCGTTGTTCATAGAGTACCTCCTGAATCAACTTAATTCCCCCAAGATGCAGAAAAACTGCTGTGCAGTTTTCCAAAGAGCCTGCCCTCTGGGCCGTCTGCTGAAGGTAAGCGCAGCCGGTAACGGGCAATTTCTTATATAGACACGTAAATCCACCCGAGCCCAGATTTACAAAAAATGACAATCAATGGACGAGCTGTTTTTACGTTCATAGTATACGATGTTAAAAAGCAAATGTCAAATTTAATTGACTTATGTTTTATATTTTTTGATATTATGGTATATGAATACAAATGTTTACATATTATTGTTTGTGTTGTACAGTTTTGTAACATGAAATAGATCAGTGTGCAATGTTTTGTTTACATGTGTGGGGCGGCCGGGCCGCCGCAAGGATGGGGAATTGATAAATTATTCATTTTACAAATCAGCGTGGATTGACTATAATTTAACGTAGGAGTACGTTTGATAACGTTTGCTCGGTGGTATATTAAAGCTGACACTTGGAGGTGCGTATATAATGGAAAAGAATATTTATGCAAAGATGCTTGAGGCTGTAGCTGAGGGCGAGAGCGTTGCAATGAAAACTGAGATAAAAGGAACTGAAGGCAAAATCGCTGATGGCATAAAGAGATCCATAGGAAAGGTAGAAAGCACTGTTGATGCAAAGGGCTTCAACATGGTAACTACTACAGCTGTTAAGACGGGTGATGATTTCTCTGTAAGCGAGCCTATACTCCCTAAAGAAAGGCTCATAATCCTTGGCGGCGGTCATATCGCGCTTCCTGTATGCGAGTTTGCTGCAAAGTGCGGATTTGAGGTGCATGTATGCGATGACAGACCGGCTTTTGCAAATGATGAGCGTTTCCCATGGGCGAAGGAGGTTCTCTGCGATATGTTTGAAAACTGCATAGAAAAGCTGAAGATCACTCCGTATGACTACGTAGTTATCATAACGAGAGGACACGTTCACGATGGCGACTGCCTGAGAGCTATACTTCCGGGCAAGCAGCCTACATATCTTGGCCTTATCGGTTCAAGGAGGCGTGTAAAGGGTCTGCTCGAGATGCTGGAGCAGGAGGGCTACAGCCGCGAGAGGATGGATCGTATCTGTACGCCTATCGGTCTGAGCATAGGCGCTGTTACTCCTGAGGAAATCGCAGTTTCTATCCTTTCTGAGATAATCGCTTACAAGCGTCTGCCTGAGAACAACAAGGACGGTTCGCGCTTCGTAAACGCTTCTGACCTTGACCTTGAGATGATAGAATACCTTGCTGAAAATCACGAGCCTAAGGCTATCGTTACTGTAATACAGACAAAGGGCTCTACTCCGAGAGGAGCGGGCGCAAAGATGGCTGTAAGCCCGAGAGGTCAGGTAACGGGCAGTATAGGCGGCGGCTGCAGCGAGGGCGCTGTTATACGCGACGCTATAGATATCATCGGCACGGGTGAGTATAAGACTGTATTTATCGATATGACCGGCGAGGTTGCCGAGTCTGAGGGAATGGTATGCGGTGGCATCATGTACGCTCTTATCGAGGATGGAACAGAAGCTGAGGCATAATAAATGAAAGATTTCATATATGCGGACAACGCGGCGACGACGCGCATCGCTGACGAGGTCCTTGAGGCGATGATGCCGTATTTTAAGGAAAATTACGGGAATGCGTCGTCTGTCTATAAATTCGGAAGAGAGAATCATCAGGCTATAGAATCAGCGCGCAAGACTATAGCGCATCTCATAGGCGCGAGCCCTATGGAGATATTTTTCACGTCATGCGGCTCTGAGTCAGACAACTGGGCGCTCAAAGGCACAATGCGCCGTCTGGCGGCTTCTGAGGGCAAGAAGCACCTCATAACGAGCAAGATAGAGCACCATGCGATACTCCACTCTGCAGAGGCGCTCGAGCGCGAGGGGTTTGAGGTGACTTACCTGCCTGTTGACGAGTACGGGCGTATTTCAGTTCAGTCTGTAAAGGACGCTATCCGCGAGGATACAGGCCTCGTTTCGATCATGTACGCAAACAACGAGGTCGGAACTATACAGCCAATAAAGGAAATAGGCGAGATATGCCGCGAGGCTGGCGTGCTTTTCCATACAGATGCTGTGCAGGCTGCCGGAACGCTTCATATAGACGTAAATGAACAGAATATAGATATGCTGTCCATGTCGGCGCACAAGTTCAACGGTCCGAAGGGTATCGGAGTATTCTACTGCAGGCGCGGTCATTTCCCTGATAATTTCATGGACGGCGGCGCGCAGGAGCGCGGTCACAGAGCGGGAACGGAAAATGTAGCGTATATCATAGGCATGGCAAAGGCGTTTGAGCTGGCGTGCTCAGAGATGGACGCAAAGGCAGAAAAGCTTGCGGCCATGCGAGACTATATAAAAGAAGGGCTGCTGAAGATACATGATTCTCAGCTCAACGGCGATCCTGTAAACAGGCTGCCGGGAAATCTTAACGTATCGTTCGCAAAGATAGATGGACAGTCAATGCTCTTTGACCTTGATCTGGAGGGCGTTGCTGCGTCATCGGGATCAGCCTGCGCGTCAGGCTCGCTCGACCCGAGCCATGTGCTGCTCGCTATGGGGCTGCCGTATGAAATGGCGCACGGCTCGCTTCGCATATCGCTCGGCCGCTACAATACTATGGAAGAGGCTGACAGGATAATAGCAGCAGTTACAAGCGTTGTTGCGGGGCTTCGTGGGGAGAAGAAGTAATAAAAAGAAATAATAAGTAAATATTGCGCGCCAGGCGCGCCCCTTAACAGGATATTTAGTTTAGAGTATTTAAATGGAGAATGGTATGGGTGTCGGTACAGCAGATAATGTAAAAATGAGAGAAACGCCTGCTTACCAGGATACAGCTTTTCCGGTCAGCATGCATATTATAACAAAGACTGATATATTTCCAAAGGGTCGAGGATTTCATGATATACACTGGCACGATGAAATACAGTTTACATATGTAACGCGTGGAAATATTACGATACAGATAGATGGAAAGCAGTATATACTTGAAGAAGGGGAAGCGGCGTTTGTAAGCAGCGGTGTAGTTCACATGACAAGCGCTATGTCTGATGACGGTGAATACGTAGGTTTTATGTTTCCGGAAAAGCTGCTCGGCTTTTTTGCAGGAAGCCGCATGGAACAGAATTATGTAGTACCGTATGTTACTAATTATGCCCTGTCTGCGATGGTACTGAACAAAAATACGGAGGAACACTGGAAGGATGATGTGCTTGAGGATCTTCGCGGGCTTATGGATGTTTTTTTCCGGCATAAGGAATTAGTAGCATATGAGTATGAGATATCTGTGATATTGGTAAACATATGGCTGAAAATGCTCAGGGGCACAACGAATAGCGTAAGAAAGCCGTCAAAGACATATATCAGGCGTCAGGAGAGGCTGAGATGTATGATAAAGTTTATAACTGACCATTACAGTGAGGCCATAACATTAAAAGAAATTGCAGATGCCGCCAGTGTCAGCACAGAGGAAGCCAGACGCTGTTTTAAGGATGTGTTAAGGGAGAGCCCGGTGCATTATCTTGTATCATATCGTGTAACTATAGGGATGGAGCTGCTCAGAAATACAGATCTTCCTGTCACAGATATAGCATATCGTGTAGGATTTAACGATACGAGCTATTTTATACAGGCATTTAAAACAAAAAATGGAATGACTCCTCGTGATTATCGAAACAAAATATTTTAATAAACAATTAGAAATCGTGAGATTTCGTTTGATAAAAAGAGCGTGCGTGCTTGAGAAATTCAGGCATGTGCGCTCTTTTTGTGTATATATTTATATTTTATGTGCAAAAAGTTTGTGCATATTTTCACATTTACAGCGGACTTTTTTGTGCATTTTTTCATTATTGCTGATTGTAGATTTATAGAAACAAGTATGTTGGATAGTTATAATG
>CAVGAH010000009.1:0-5119 GCA_963627215.1 bacterium
CAGAATGGGATGCTGCGTGCAGTCTCGGTTCGTCTGCATGTCTGCCCGCTTTTGAGGCGTCTTTTTGTCTATAAAATTAATTTACTGTTTAAGATTAACGACTGTAACTCCGTCGCCGCCTTCATAGAAGCTGCCCGCTTCAAACGAGTCAACGTGGGCGTGCTTACGGAAGAGCTGCTGGAGGCCTCGTCTGAGTGTTCCTGTGCCGCGGCCGTGTATTACTGTTACCTGCGGCAGGCCTGCCATATAGGCATCGTCGAGGTATTTGTCTACTTCCATTATTGCGTCGTCAAGCACTTTACCTATCACGTTTATGCTCGTAGAGATATTCATAGTCTTCTGCGAGTACATGCCGCTGTAGCTTGAACGCTGCGGTCTTTCATCGTCAAAGCTCTTTTGAACTCCATGCTTGTCTATCTTTGTTATATCGGCAAGCTTTACCTTGAGCTTCATATTGCCGATCTGGACGTATAGATTACCCTTATCGTCAGGCAGCGAAGCTACTATGCCCTTCTGCCCCATAGTTACGAGGTTTATCCTGTCGCCGAGCTGAAGCTCGTCTCGCGAAGCAGGCTTTGCGTTTACCGTAGGCTCAAACGTCTCGCGGTATTCATCGCTCTTCTGTCTGAGCTTTCTGCGGACTACCTGCTGCCTGCGCGTCATCTCGGCGCTTGCTGCAGGCGCGTTCTCCTGCATGTCGCGCAGCTCTTTCATCTCCTGCTTTATCTCGTCTGCGAATCTGCGCGCCTCGGCTACTATGTCAAACGCCTCCTGACGGGCTTTTTTGAGCATCTTTTCGCGCTTTTCTTCGGCGTTCTCCTGGCGTCTGCGTATCTCGTCCTCGCGCCTGTTGAGCTTCTGCTTCAGCGCAGCTGCCCTGTCGCGCTCCGCTTCCGCGGCGCTCCTGTCTTCCTCTATAGCGCTTATAATATTTTCAAATTCAAGTTCTTCTGTGTCTATGAGCTCCCTCGCGTGGTCTATTATGTCGGACGGTATACCGAGCTTTTTTGATATCTCAAAAGCGTTAGACTTGCCTGCAACGCCTATAGTCAGCCTGTAGGTCGGGCTCAGCGTCTCTACGTCGAACTCCATAGACGCGTTTTCTACGCCCTCCGTGCTTATAGCGTATTTCTTGAGCTCACTGTAGTGAGTCGTCGCAAACGTCATACAGCCGCGCTCTTTTAACCAGTCGAGTATGGATATCGCGAGCGCAGCGCCCTCTGTAGGGTCTGTTCCCGCGCCAAGCTCATCCACTAAAACGAGAGTTTTATTGTCAGCCTCGCCCATTATTTCCACTATATTCTTCATATGTGAGGAAAATGTACTGAGGCTCTGCTCTATGCTCTGCTCGTCACCTATATCAGCGAATATCTTTCGCATGACAGGCAGGTACGTACCCGATCCCGCCGGTATATGCATGCCCGACTGGTGCATGAGCATCATTAGCCCTACAGTCTTGAGCGTTACAGTCTTACCGCCTGTGTTCGGACCTGTAACTACGAGCGTCCTGTAGTCCTTGCCGCAGTATATATCCAGCGGCACTGCCTTTTCGGGGTCGAGCAGCGGGTGACGCCCGCGCCTTATGTCTATTATGCCCTTCTTGCTCACTTTAGCGGCAGAGCCGCCCATCTGAACAGACATTTTAGCCTTTGCAAATATTACGTCAAGGCGCGTAAGATATTTCTGATTGCTTATGATGTGTCTTACCGCGATGCCTACCTCGCGCGAAAGCTCGGCGAGTATGCGGTTTATCTCCTCGCGCTCCTTAAGCTCAAGCTCTCTTATTTCATTATTTATATTTACTACAGACTGCGGCTCTATAAAGAGCGTCGCGCCTGTAGCCGATCTGTCGTGGATTATGCCGGGGAATTTTACTCTGTTTTCCTGCTTTACCGGTATAACAAATCTGCCGTCTCTCATGGTAACTACTGCGTCAGCGAGCAGTTCCCTGTTAGTGTTTGATGAGACCATCGCATTTATACGGTCGCGCGCAGCCTCGCGCTGTCTCGCTATCCTGCGGCGTATATCATGCAGCAGCGGACTCGCCGTATCGCGCATAGATTCCTCGCTCTCTATGCAGCTGTCTATGTGATCCTCAAGGCGCTTTTCAGGGTTTATTACTTCCATGTACCCCTTTATATGATGTAATGAATCCGGATCGCTGAACGCATCATCCCTCATAAACTCAAGCACCTCGCGCGCCACACGCAGGCTCGTCATTATATCAAGAAGCTCGCCCATCGAGAGTACGCCGCCCTTTTCTGCATAGCGTGCGCTTCTTTTAACGTCGCGCAGACCGCCGAGCGGTAAAGACCCCTTATGCATAATAACGGAAACCGCTTCATCGGTTTCCGCCAGCATGTCCTTGATCTTATGTTCTTCAAACACAGGAACGATTTCTCCGATGTCCCTGCGGGCCATCGGAGAAATCGCCTTCTGCGCTGTCATTTCCTTTATCTTATCGAATTCTAATACTCTGTAAACCTTTTCGTTCATGCACTCCTGCCTTTACTACTTTCCGGCTTTTTGGAGACTATCGAGTTCGTTTTTAAGATGAAGATTTTCCATCTGAATGTCAAAGAAGCTGTTTTCAAGCTCCTTGTACTTATTCTGTATCTCACTCGCATCCTGAGATTCGCTGTCGCGCTCAGACTCAAGCTCCTTTATCCTGTCGCGGAGCTTGTCTGATTCTGCTTTTGCATCATCGTACTTTACGCGCAGATCCTTGAGCTCGTCCGAGTCTTTTTCTGTCTCGGAATTGAGCTCCTTTTCAAATTCAAGCTCTTCATTGAGCTTGTCGATCTGCTTTTTAAGAGCTTCTATCTCATCGGCAGCCTTGTTGAGCTCTACATTTTTGAGATTGAATATGCGCTGCAGCTCGCGGAGCTGTTCGACGCTGTTCTGAGCGTCCTCCTTGTACTGCTTGAAGCTCGATTTTGCATCCTCCCACAGCTGTATATAGTGATCGGCATCCTTTCTGAGGTCAGCTATTACTTCCTCAAGCTCATTCACGCGAGTGCGCGAACCGTAAAGGTCATCGGTTACATTTACAGCCGTGAGTACAGCGAGTGATGAAACTGACATGGAGGGCAGTGCCTTCGCGAGCTCATTCATTACCTTATCAACGTGTCTCGCGACGGTCACGACGCGGTCACCTGAGTCACCGCCTGCTATCGTGTATTCCTGTCCGTAGATTTTAACAGTTACTTTGCCGTTTTCCCCCATATTAATATTTCCTCCTTAGGATAAATATCTACATTTCTCTCAGGACAGCGTTTAATCCCTTTTCAAGTCCTGAAAGTATATTCTTATGAACCTCTGAGACCTCGTCATCAGTCAGTGTCTTTTCCTTGTCTCTGTATGTGAGAGCGAAAGCGACACTCTTCTTGCCGGATTCTATCTGCTTGCCGCGGTATACATCGAAGAGCTCAGCCTTTTCAAGGAGTTCTCCGCCGTTTTCCTCGATGATGTCCATAATGCTTCCTACTGTAACGTTCTCGTCAACGAGAAGCGCAATGTCTCTTGTAACAGCAGGATACTTTGGAAGCGGCTTGTAAATTATTTCAGTCTTTGACTGTGCCATTACTATAGTGAAGAGTAATTCGCAAGTGTATACTCTTTCATTTATGCCGTATCTTTCTGCAACGTCAGGATGCATCTCACCGATAGTACCGATGAGCTCTCCGTCGCTTATGATATTAGCGCATCTTCCCGGATGATACATAGGAAGTCCGCTTTCTGCCTCGTACTCAGTGCCCTTTATGCCGAGCAGCTCAAGGAGTCCGTCAACGATGCCCTTGAGCTCAAAGAAATCTGTTCCGTCACCGTAAGTACCGATGCACAGACCCTCAGCCTCGAGCGGCTGACCATCGCAGTTTATCTTTACATTGTTAAATATTTTGCCTATTTCAAACAGTCTTGCAGACTTGTTGCCCTTTGCGAAGTTCTTAGCGAGGACCTCCATCATGTTAGGAGTCAGCATAGTTCTCATTACGCTGTTTTCCTCACCGAGCGGATTTATGATCTTAACGAAGTTTCTCTTTGATATATCAGTATCTGAAACTCCTGCCTTATCAACGCTCTTAGGGCTTACAAACGAATAAGTCAGTATCTCGTCAAGTCCGTAGCCTGTAAGTATGTTTCTTGTCTTTGTTCTGAGCTCCTCAGCCTTAGTGAGCTTTGCAGCCTGACCGCCTGAAGGAAGTGAAACAGGAAGCTCATCGTAGCCGTACATACGAGCTACTTCTTCTACGTAATCTTCCTCGATCAGAAGGTCCTGTCTTACTGTAGGAGGAGTAACAGTCATTACATCGCCCTTTGCTTCTACAGTCATTTCAAGGCTCTCAAAGATCTTTACCATATCTTCCTCAGGGATGTCTGTACCGAGCACGTGGTTTATCCTTGAAGCTCTTACATCAAGAGGTCTTGACTTCTGTACTTCAGGATATACGTCTACAGAACCGCCTACTACTGTACCGCAGCTGAGCATTTCAACGAGTCTGCAAACTCTGTCAGCGGCAGCTTCGCACAGATTTGCGTCTATGCCCTTTTCATATCTGCCTGAAGCCTCAGTTCTGAGAACGAGCTTCTTTGATGACGCTCTTACAGAGTCGCCGTTGAAGTTTGCTGATTCCAGCACTACCGTAGTAGTATCTTCCTTTATCTCAGAATCGAGACCGCCCATGATACCTGCAACAGCGATAGGCTTCTCTGCATCGTTTATCATGAGGATGCTGTCTGAAAGCTCTCTCTCAGTACCGTCGAGAGTAGTGAACTTAGCACCCTGTTCGGCAGTATCTACAACGATCTTGCCGCCTGCGATATCTCTTATATCAAATGCGTGAAGCGGCTGGCCGTATTCCATCATTACGAAGTTGGTTATATCTACTATGTTGTTTATAGGTCTCATACCGCCGTGCATGAGTCTCTTCTGGAGCCACCATGGCGACTGACCTATCTTTACGTCCTTTATTACACGCGCTGTATATCTCGGGCAGAGCTCGTGGTTCTTTACCTCTACCTTGATGTAATCGTTTACATCGCCAGTCTCGTTCTGAGCCTTTGTATCAGGATACTTGAGCTCATGGCTGAAAACAGCCGCAGCCTCACGCGCCATACC